>CBDUDY010000085.1:0-9070 GCA_965366055.1 uncultured bacterium | reverse complement strand
GAGTACTATTATTAACCAAAACCATTACGAATGTATGAATTTATTACTAAAAATTAAGTCGAAAA
The DNA here is from genome assembly GCA_965366055.1 of uncultured bacterium. GTDB lineage: Bacteria > Bacteroidota > Bacteroidia > Flavobacteriales > Flavobacteriaceae > Flavobacterium. Next base: position 9,005 of record CBDUDY010000085.1, on the reverse strand, counting down.
ATTATCGACTTTCGTCTAAATCCTGGAAAGTTATGAAGTTAGCCTCCATTTTTTTTCTTGCACTAACTATGCAAGTTTCAGCAGCGGCATCGTCTCAGACAGTCACGTACTCAGGCAACAATATTGGGTTCAAAAAATTGTTGAATGTTATTAAAACGCAGACAGATTACGTTTTCTTTTACGACAGCGCTATTGCAAAAGATGCAAAGCCGGTATCGCTTAATGTTATAAATGAACCACTTGAAAAAGTATTAGATAAAGCTTTTGCGGGCGCAGACTTTACTTATGTAATACAAGGGAAAACAATTTCATTGGTAGCAAATCCTAAAAAATCTGTTGTGCTTGCTCAGCAAACAACGACAATTACAGGAACTGTTTTTAATGAGATGAATGAGAAATTGATTGGTGCAAGTATTCTTGAAAAAGGTACTCAAAACGGAACAATGACTGATGCTCTTGGAAATTTTAAAATGACTGTTTCGGGTAATAATCCAACGCTGTTAGTTTCGTACATCGGATATGAAGATTTAGAATATAATATTACTTCTCCCGATAATATGAAAATTGTAATGAAAGAAGCCGTTACAAATATGCAAGAAATTGTAATTATTGGTTACGGTCAGCAGACTCGTGACAAGGTTACAGGATCTGTTGCGTCTATAAAAAGTAAAGAGATAGAGCAACTTGCTACCGGAGTTGTAGGATTTGACAAAGCTCTTGGAGGTCTTGCTCAAGGTGTCCAAGTTTCTCAAAATAGTGGTCGACCTGGAGATCCGATCAGAATTAATATTAGAGGTTTGACTTCTCCATTATCGGGAAGTTTAAATCAGCCTTTGTTTGTTATTGATGGAGTAATTTTCAATGTTGATGCACTATCTGGAGTTAATCCTTTACTGGCAATAAATCCAAGTGATATCGAAAAAATTGATGTTTTGAAAGATGTTGCTGCAACTGCAATTTACGGATCTCGAGGTGCGAATGGAGTTGTAATTGTTTCTACAAAAAGAGGTAAGAAAAATCAAAGATCAAGAGTAGATCTTTCATTCTCATCTACATTTGCAACACCAGTAAATACTTTGAAAGCGCTTAATGCAGGACAGTACAAAACTTTTTATAATACACTTGTAAAAAATAGTGTTGATGGATTAAATGATGGTACATTAGAATCCTACAATGATTATGATCTGATGAATATTGCAAATATCGATATAGATTACAGTACATTCCAGTACACATTTGACGGGATGAGAGATGATTATTTTGGAACTGCAAATACTGATTGGAACAAAGAAATCTTCAGAAAATTAGCCGTTACTAATCAAACAAATTTTACTTTAAGTGGTGGTAACGAAAAAACAAATCATTCTTTTAGTATTTCGGCGATAGATCAAGAAGGTCTTACAGTAAAAGATGAATTTGATCAATATAATATGCGTTTTGCAATCGACTCAAAACTAAATGATAAATTTACTTTTGGTGCGACTGCCAATGTATCTCATACTAAATCAACTTCTGGTGAAGCAATAGATTTTAATATTTACAATATTAATACTGCCAATGTTGTTGCTAGACCTGATTTGCCAATTTATAATGCAGATGGTTCTTTTTATGATCAGCCAGATTATACTTATGGTTTCGAAACATTTGAGCCAAATCCGCTTGCAAAACTTTCTAATAAATATCAATCTCGTACCTACAACTTCATAGGGAATACTTATGCTGAATTTACGCCGATAAAAGATTTAGTTTTAAGAGCAGATATTAATGCAGCGGTTTTTTACAATACAACTTCATTATTTGTACCAAAATATACATTGACAAATTTTGGTGCGCCAAATGAATCTTCTTTGGTGACAAATGATGGTTTAAATTCTAATGTAACAACAAATATTACTGCGAAATATAATTTTAAAATTGCAAAAGATCACGACTTTAATGCTTTAGTTGGAACGGCATGGGATAGAACAAAACTTGAAAGTTCGGCACATTTCTATCAAGGTTTTCCTGACGATGATATTCTTACAAATGTAAATTCTGCATCTACGGTTGTGGGTAGCAATAGTGGTAAGTCGGAAAATGGAATCAATTCGCTCTTCTCTCGTTTGAGTTATAGCTATAAAGATTTATATAATTTTACTGCAAACTACAGAATTGATGGTTCATCTAAATTTGGTCCAGAATTTAAAAGAGGAAGTTTCCCATCTATTTCGGTAAGTTGGAATGCATCTAACGAAGAATTCTTGAAAAATGTTGAACAACTTAATGTATTGAAATTCAGAGCTAGTGCTGGTAAAGTTGGATCTGCCAATACTACTAGCTTTAATTACCTACCATTTTTTGATGTTAACGGAACAACTTCCTACGGTGGTCAGCCAGGCGTTATACCTTCTAATACGTTATCGAATGTAAGAATCCAATGGGAATCTACGAAAGAGTTAAACTTTGGTTTAGACTTTAAAATGTTTTCTCATAGATTGTCAGGAAGCATTGATATCTATGATAGATTGACAACCGAAGCATTAGCACCTACACCAATTCCGTACGAATTGGGACCATTACTTTACTTTTCAAATTTGATGGACGTATCTAATAGAGGTATCGAGATTAATTTAGGTGGAGATCTAGTAAGAACAGAAGATTTTAACTGGAATGTCAACATCAACTGGGCTTCTAATAAAAATAAATTAGAGAAATTAAACGGAGCGAACATCAATCAGTTTAATTTAGATTACTATGTGGAGGGACAACCTATCGGGACTATCAAAGGGTATAGAGTTGAAAAAATCTTTCAAGATCAAACAGAGATTGATGATCTAAATGCAAATTCACCTAATGGTTTCTATAGTTCTCAATATGCTGGAGTTGGAGATTATAAATTTGTTGATACTAACGGAGATGGTGAAATTACGACTGCTGATAGACAAATTATCGGAAATGTACAGCCAGATTTTTTCGGAGGATTTAGCAATACTTTTACTTACAAAAACATTTCGCTAGCTGCTTTCTTCCAGTTTTCTGTAGGAGCAGAAGCAATATGGGATGCCGTTCCTTCTGGAGTTTACAACTCTTTGGGTCAAAACAAACTTGCAGAATATGGTCTTAACACTTGGACTGCAGAAAATCCTAATGCTAAATATGCAAAAGCCGTATATACAGATCCAGCAGGAAACTCTAGAATCTCAGACAAATATCTTTTTGATACTTCATACTTGAGACTTAAGAATATTCAGTTGACTTACAATTTTGATAAAAATTTAATTGAAAGACTTCAATTGAGCCGCGCTTCAATATTTGTTGCAGCCTCAAATATGTTGACTTTTACTAAATATCCGGGTTTAGATCCTGAGACTTTCTCAGATTCAGGAGGTATCACAGGACAAGCAAACAACCTAGATCCTTATCCATTAGCGAAATCTGTTTCTGTAGGTGTTCAATTACAATTCTAATAAAGTAAATTATGAAAAAAAATATAATAAAGTCGGTCGTAGCATTTTTATGCTTTGCAACGTTTTCATCATGCAGTATTGATGACGTACAACCGTTTTACCAACTTACTGCAGAAAATGTTGTAAGAGATGAAACTTCTGCTCAACTTGTATTGAACGGTATTTACTCTGGATGGAAAACCATAGAATTAAATGCTTTTCCTCTACATCTTGAAGCATTAGGAACAGTTGGAAATTTTACAGGTATAATTAATGGTAGTACTGGATTTAATACAAACCAAGTATTGCCAGAGAATGTATACATCAGTAATCTATACAATGCTCATTATAAAATAATCAATAGTGCCAACTTTCTTATTCAAGAATTAGAAGCTGGAAAAGCAGTAGGTATTAGTGAGACAGCAAAAGCTGAAATTATTGCGCAAGCGAAATTTAATAGAGCAATGGCGTACTTTAATGTACTTCGTTACTTCGGCGAGTATTTCGACGAGGGTTCTCAATTTGGAATGGTTATCAGAACTACTTTTTCTGAAAATTTAGAATTTGATAGTCGCTCATCTGTAGCAGCAACGTACTCTTTGATTTTGTCAGATTTAGAATATTCGATGGATAATGGACCTGAGTATGTAGAGCATTTCTATGCAGGAAAAGTGGCTGCAACTGCTCTTCTTGCAAGAGTACAATTGTACAGGGGAGATTATACGGCGGCGGCGACTTTGGCAGGAATGGTGATTGATAATGCTGAAGGATATGAGCTAGAAGAAAATTATAAAGATATATTTTCAAAAACATACAATTCGTCAGAATCAATTTTTGCAATCTATCATAGTCCTAGACCAGCAGGTGGAAGTGGAATGTATCAAATAAATAGTACGAAATACAGTAATACTTTCAAAGATCTTGCGGACGAACAAGTTGCAGGCGTTGGTTCTTTGACAGGAGCAGGAAGCGGATTCGATCCTAGATTTGAATTTGGATATTCAGATGCTACGAAAGGCATTAATAAAATGGGAAAATATCCAACTAGCGAAAACATTGGAAGTTCTGTTGGAAGTACGTTGTTTTATATTCGACTTGCTGAGATGTACCTAATTAGAGCCGAAGCAATCGTTAGAAGCAATGGAGACCTTACTGCAGCATTAGAAGACGTAAATACGTTGCGACTTAGAGCTGGTGTTGCTGAAAAAGCACTTAGCACAAAAGCGGCTCTTCTTGAAGATATTCGCCACGAAAAAATGTTGGAATTATATTTTGAAAATGGAGAATCTTGGTTTGATCTTATTAGATACCACAAAGCAGGAGATCTTTCTGTATTTGTAGAAAAACCTTCAATCACAAGCACAAAACAATTCATTCTTCCGATAGGATTAAATGTACTTACTGCAAATAATCTAATGATTCAGAATCCTGGATATTAATAATTGATGGTTCTCAGCTTTCGCTAAAAGAAGGTGGAAGCTGAGATTCTTCATACAAATCAGGTGACATTTTTCGCCCGATTTTTAACTAAATTATAATTTATGAAAAAAATACTCGCAGCTGCAGTTTTATTTGGACTGATTTCTTGTAATGAAACTCAAGGACAAAAAGACTATGCAAAAATTTCTGGAAAAATTACCAATCCGATCGAAGGTCAAGCTTTTCGATTATTTAATCCTGAAACCAGCAAAACTCGCCTTTTAGAAGTGGACAAAGACGGAAACTTCAGCGATACATTACATCTAAAGAAATCAACATCTTTTAGCGCAACTTACGGTGCTTACTTTGGCGTTGAACTTGCAAATGGAATGGATCTTAAATTAAATTTTGATACGAAAAATTTAGCAAAAACAATTGAATTTTCTGGAGATGGAAGTGTTGCCAATAAGTACATGCGTGAAAAATCAAGCTCTTTAGGTAAATTAATTGGAGAGGATTATATGGGATTCTTTGGAACTGAAAAAGCGCAGTTTGACAAAGCTATCGATGAGCATATCGCAAAAGTTTCTACTGTTTTAAATGATAATGCTAATGAATTAGGACCTGAATTTGTTGCTCGTGAAAAAGCTGGATTTGCAGATTTTAAGAAAGATATGCAAGTACAGAATGACAAGCAGCTAAAGATCAATAAAAATTTGAAGCCAGGAATGAAGTCTCCACAGTTTGCAAACTATGAAGATTATAAAGGTGGTAAAAAATCACTTACTGACTTTAAAGGTAAGTATGTGTTTATTGACCTTTGGGCAACTTGGTGTGGACCGTGTAAATACGAAGTTCCGTTCCTAATTGACTTGGAGAAAAAATACCACGGTAAGAATATTGAGTTTGTAAGCATTTCTATTGATCGTCAGAAGGATAAAGAAAAATGGAAAAAAATGATTGCAAAAGAAGGAATGACTGGTACACATTTGCTTGCAGACAAAGAAATCGATTCTGACTTTGTAAAGGCATATTATGTAGAAGCAATTCCTCAATTTATCTTACTTGATCCTCAGGGAAATATCGTTTCTAACAATACACCTAGACCATCAGAGCCTGAGTTAATCGAGCTTTTTGATTCTTTAGGTATCTAAATAAACATTGCAGATTCCCTATAATGCATGTTTATGATAAAGGCTGTCGACATTGATAGCCTTTATTTTTAGAGTAGAATTCTAATGCAAAAATGCATTAGTTATTTTTAAATAATTTCGAATACACAATAATGAAAAAATCAATTTACCTACTAGTAGGTTTTCTTATCAGTTTCGGAGCAACAGCTCAAGACTTTACTCCGACAACGCCGCTAAAGGAAAGTAATAAAATAACCAAAGGAGTTCTCCCAAACGGACTGACTTATTATATCTACAGCACTCCTGTAAACAAAAATACTGCTAGCTACTACATCATTCAAAATGTTGGATCAATCTTAGAAAATGACGACCAGAAAGGATTGGCGCATTTCTTAGAACATATGGCTTTTAATGGAACTAAGAACTTTCCAGACAAGGCGATATTAAATACTTTACAAACACACGGAGCTGTTTTTGGACGTAACATCAATGCTTACACGGCACTTGACGAAACGGTTTACAATCTTGACAATATCCCTACAAATGTTCCTGGATTAGTGGACACTTGTCTTTTAGTGTTGCACGATTGGGCAGACGAACTTTCTCTTGAAGAAGAAGAAATTGATGCTGAACGAGGAGTTATTACTGAAGAATGGAGAACAAGAAATGATGGTGGACAGCGTATTTACGATCAGTTAACACCTATCTATTACAACAATTCTAAATATGCACAACGTAGTCCAATTGGAACTATGGACATCGTTCAGAATTTTAAATACAAAGCTCTTAGAGATTTCTACCACGATTGGTACCGCACAGATTTGCAAGCAATCGTAGTGGTTGGAGATATTAATGCAAAAGAAGTTGAGGCAAAAATCAAGACTCTTTTCTCTAAAATTCCAGCGATAAAAAATCCAAAGGAACGTTACGAAGTTTCTATTGAAGATAATATAGAACCTAATTTCAAAGTAGCTTTAGACAAAGAAGTTACGAACTCGATGATTACTTTTTTGATTTCACAGAATCAGAAAATGAAATACAATACGTACGCAGACCTTCAACAAAAGCTTGAAAATGAAATTGCAACTTCTATTCTAAACAATAGATTAAAGGAATTAACTCTTTCACAATCTGCTCCTTTTAAAGATGCTTATGTTGGTTTTGATAAGCTTCTACGCACAAATACTGCCTTAAGTATTGACATTATGCCAAAGCCAAATTTGCAAAAAGAAGCTTTTGATGCAGTTGTAACTGAATATGTACGTGCTGAAAAATTTGGTTTTTCTGAAGGTGAAATAGAACGTGCAATTTCTTCAAAGAAAACTGCTTACGAAAATCTTATCGAAAGAGAGAATGAAACTTCGCACGGTGCTATTATCGAAATTACAAAAAGTAATTACCTTGATGGAAAAGTGATGAGAGATATTTCGGCTGAATTTGAAATGGCGAAAGCGATTTTTGCTGGAATTAATTCTGCGGTTCTTCAAAAGAGAATGACGGATAATTTCACCGCAAAAAATAGAGCAATTGCTGTTACAGGAGTTATTGGCGAAAAGAATATCACTCGTGAAGAAGCATTAAAAGTTTTGGCTGATGCTGAAAATAGTACTTCTCTAACTGCTTATGTTGACAGTTTTGCCGGTCGTACACTTCTAGAGAATGAAGTTGTAAAACCTGGTAAAATTAAAAAAGAAAAGAAAAACAAAGAGCTTGGTTCAACTACATTTACTTTGAGCAATGGAGTCGTAGTTCATTACAAATTTGCAGACAAAAATAAAAGTGAAGTCTTGGTTACTGCCGAGAGTTATGGTGGATCATCTTTGTATGAGCCTAAAGATTTTCCTTCTCTTAGACAAACCGCAGCGCTTGCGCAAATGTCAGGAATTGCAGGTTTCTCTAGTTCTGAATTAAAGAAATTACTTGCTGGAAAAACGGTTCAGACTAGAACTTCGATTAATGCGATTAGCGAAAAAATCGAAGGATATTCTACTGCAAAAGATCTTGAAACCTTGCTGCAGATTTTCAGATTGCAATTTACTGCTCCAAGATTTGATCCAACAATGTTCGATTTGTTGAAAAATAATTTAGAAAATTCACTCGTAGCAAGAGCAGAAGATATTAATGCAAAAATGAGCGATAGTCTTTCAATTGCGATTTACGGAAAGAACAATCCTAAAATGCGAATGATGAATCAGTCTTATATTGATGATTTATCTTTTGATAGAATGCAGCAGATTTATAAAGAGCGTTTTGCAAACATTGCTGATTTCCAATTCTACATTGTTGGAGATGTAAGCGCTGATGCGGTGAAGCCACTACTTGAAAAGTATATTGCAGGAATTCCTACTACAAAAAGCAGAGAGACTTTTAAAGATAATACTGTTGCTTGGCAAGCGTCAAGAATTGATAAAGACGTTTTCTTACCAATGGAAACTGCAAAGAGTACCGTAATTATCCAATTTGAAGATGATATGAAATACGATCAGAAAAACAAGTTGATGGGAAATATGCTTGCAGATGTTTTATCACTTCGTTACATGGCAACTTTACGTGAGCAAGAAGGTGGAACTTATGGAGCTTCTACAGGATTTGATGCACAAAAGAGACCACAAGAGTTAGGGAAACTATTTATTAGCTTTGAGTGTGATGATGAGAAAGTAGAATCACTATTACCAATCGTTTATCAAGAAATTGACAAAATCAAAGCTGGTAACATTCTTATGGAAGATATTGAAAAAGTAAAAAACAACTATTTCAAATCAAGAGAAGACAGTAAAAGTTACAATGGTTATAGCTATGACGTACTTTACAACTTCTATACTGACGGATATAATATGAATGACCCAAAGACTTACGAAAACATCATTAAGTCGATTACAAAAGCTGATTTGCAAAATTTCGCAAAAGAGTATTTTGATAAGAGCAGATCTTACGAAGTGGTTTTTAAACCTACGAAGTAAACATCTTTAAGATTGATTGAAAAAGGATTGCCGATTGGCAATCCTTTTTTTTTGGAATAAAGTGATTT
>CBDUDY010000084.1:0-9100 GCA_965366055.1 uncultured bacterium | reverse complement strand
ATCTAAATAAGCGAAATAATCTAAAAAATCAAAACAAGAAGAGGAATTGAAAAATTTTGATAAAAAAAAATTAGAATGATAGATGTCTTAATCAAGGCTTGTTAATCAAACTTAAAAACAAAGTTTGCAGCTTAGTATCGTAGACAACAAGGGAGACCTCTTTGAAACAATGTTTGTACTTGTTCATTGCAAAAAAATATAATCTAACTAATAATATGCTCGTATACCATTCCCCTCCAGCGGAGGGGTGCCGAAGGCGGGGTGGGTCCGCACGATGAGATATTCTCCCAAACTAACAAATCTCCATTATTAAAAAAAACTACACTTCAAGTGATAACATTCCTCCCCCGTCAAAAACCATCGCCCAAACAAACACCATTTCCCTCAGATTATTCCACAAAAAAAAGACCATTCATAAAAATGAATGGTCTTTATACTTTATATCGTAATGCTAAATAATAACTTTAAAATATAGAATCGCGTTTGCGAAAAAGTTGTAAGTTAACTAGTAACCACCTCTGTTTCCACCACCACGGTTGTCTCCGCCACGGCTTCCACCGTTTCCGCCACCGTAACCACCGCGAGAATCTCCGCTACGACCACCGCCGCTGTTGAAGCTTCTTCTTTCACCTTCTGGTTTTGGCTCAGATTTGTTAACAACGATAGCACGTCCTTGAACAGTAGCACCATTCAATTCGTCAATAGCTTTTTGAGCTTCTTCGTCATTTGGCATCTCTACGAAACCAAATCCTTTACTTCTTCCAGTAAATTTATCAGTGATAATTTTTACAGAGTCAACTGCTCCGTAAGCTTCAAACGATTCTCTTAAATCTGCTTCCTCAATACTGAATGGAAGGCTTCCAACAAAAATATTCATAGGTCCTTTTTTATAATAATTACAACAAATATAAATTAATTTTTCAACTTTCCTAACAAAATGAAGATTTATTATTGATATAAAAAGCAACAAATAAATCTTGCGAAAGTTTAAATTTTACTTATTGGGATTTACAACTCAGGTTCTAAAGGAATTTTATAGAAAACACCTTTCTGAAAATGCAGCTCTGAAGGCTCTAAATCCGTAGGAAGAGTTGGTCCAAGTTTTGGTGCTTTAAATTCAAATGATCCGGTAATTGTCTGATTAACATCGTCAAACTCCGTAATAATTATTTTACCTTCACCTTTATCAACTCCCGTTTGGTAAGATATTTCCTGTAAGTTTTGATTAATTAAAAAACTTGCCTGATTCGCAATACCAGTTCCTAGCGTATAAGTTGAAGGGGCTGACGATACTGTTTTCAAAACTAAAGTTTCATACTGCGTAGCGCCAGTAAGAATAATAGTTCCATTGGCAGATTTTATAGCTGTAACATCCGCAGCACGCCAGCTATCACCATCCTTAAGACCTTCAAAGGCAGGGTTATTACGAGTAATTTCATCAGAACAAGCGCTCATAGTTAGTACTAAGGCAAAAAGGGCAGCTATTTTTTTCATAATCTAAATCATATTAGGAAGACAAAAATACTATTTTACTACAAAAAAGCTACTTAAAGTAGAATAATTTCAATCTTGTCTTAATCGAAACTAGGCATAAAAAATATATTAGAAAGAAACAACAGTTTGGAAATAAAAAAGTATCTTTGCACCCTTAATTAACAGAGGTCGAGTACCTCAAAATTTAATCAAAAGATTATGTCAGTAAAAATTAGATTACAGAGACACGGTAAAAAAGGAAAACCTTTTTACTGGGTTGTTGCAGCAGATGCACGTGCAAAAAGAGATGGTAAATACCTAGAAAAAATTGGTAGTTATAATCCAAACACAAATCCTGCAACGATCGAATTAGATCTTGAAAGTGCTGTACAATGGCTTCACAACGGAGCTCAACCTACAGATACTGCAAGAGCAATTCTATCTTACAAAGGAGCTTTACTTAAGCACCACCTTGATGGAGGTATCCGCAAAGGAGCCTTGACTCAAGAACAAGCAGACACTAAATTGGCTGAATGGCTAGATTCTAAATCTGGTAAAGTTGATGCTAAGAAAGAAGGTCTATCAACTGGAAAAGCAGATGCTAAAGCAAAAGCTATCGAAGCTGAGAAAAAAGTAAACGCTGATCGTATCGCTGCTGCTAAAAAAGCAAATGAGGATGCAATCGCTGCTGCTGATGCTGCAAATTCAGAAACTACTGAAGAAGCTGCAGAAGAAAACAATGAAGAAACTCAAGCTTAATTATACTGGCGGTTATGCGTAAAGAAGATTGTTTCTACTTAGGTAAAATCGCTAAAAAATTTAGTTTCAAAGGTGAAGTTCTGGCCTATTTGGATACAGACGAACCCGAGTTATATGAAAACTTGGAATCAGTTTTTGTTGAATTCAACAAAAATCTGGTTCCATTTTTTATTGTAAGTTCTTCATTGCACAAAAACGATTTTCTCCGAATCCGCTTTGAAGATATGAATACCGAGGAAGATGCAGATGCAATTATGAACTGCCCAATCTACCTCCCAATCTCAATGCTACCAAAGCTTTCAGGTAATAAGTTTTATTTTCACGAGGTTATAGGTTTCGAAATTGAAGACAAGCGCGTAGGTGTTTTCGGCAAGATCGTCTCTATAAATGACACTACGGCGCAACCACTTTTTGAAGTGGAAAACGGTGCGGTGCAACTCTTGATTCCAATGATCGACCAATTTTTGGTCAAAATAGATCGTCCCAACAAAAAAGTTTTAATGGATTTGCCCGAAGGTCTGATTGAAATGTATCTTTAGATAAAGCATTTTTTTTTGGAGCTTATCGCGCTATCCGCTGCAATTCCTCGTGGCAATACTTTTTTTCCAATGCCATAAAAGGAGTTTCCTTCGGTCACTCTTTTCTGTCAGGAAATAATAGCCTTGCTGCCTGCGGGATTTACGCTGCTATCACGGCTAGGGCACTTTTGCTACCTTCAACTATTATTTTAAAATATGAGCACTTTCCAGTTCAAGCAATTTAGTATCAATCAGGACAAAACCGCGATGAAGGTCGGAACAGACGGCGTCTTACTTGGCGCTTGGGCTCCAATCACTTTTCCTATATATAGTATTCTTGATATTGGCGCTGGAACGGGACTTATTGCACTAATGTTAGCACAACGAAGCAATGCTGAACAGATTGACGCAATCGAAATTGACGACGATGCTTATTTGCAATGTGTAGAAAACTTTGATCAATCCACTTGGGCAGAAAGATTATTCTGCTACCACGCAGGCCTAGACGAACTTATTGAAGATCCAGAAGATGAGTATGATTTGATTGTTTGCAACCCTCCTTTCTACTCCGAAGATTATAAAACTCCAGACGAAAGCAGAAACACAGCACGTTTTCAGGATTCTTTGCCTTTTGCAGAACTAATTGAAGCGGCAGATTTATTACTTTCAGAAAACGGAATTCTTGCATTAATAATTCCTTTTAAAGAGGAAAATAATTTTATCAAGATTGCTAGAGATTTCGAATTATATCCTCTTAAAATTACCCGCGTAAGAGGAACTGCAGAAACAGAAATTAAAAGAAGTTTAATGGCATTTTCTCGAGATGAACATTCTTCACCAGCAATGGATGAGCTTACTATCGAAATTTCAAGACACAATTTTACTGAAGAATATAAAGAGCTGACCAAGGATTTTTATTTGAAGATGTAATTTCGGCATTTTTCCGATTTCTACTATTAAATTTAAATATCTTCGCTCAAGTTTATTTCTAAATCTTGTCACAAAAGACTGATCGATTATTTTAATTTTTTGACGAAAATTGGTGGTTGAACTATTAGAAATAATTCCCTCGAAAATAAAAACATACTATAACCGCAAAACTACATGCTATTTAATTCCATCGATTTTGCGATATTCCTTCCAATTGTTTTTATACTATACTGGTTTGCGACAAATCGGAATTTAAAAATGCAAAATTTGCTAATAGTATTGGCAAGTTATCTTTTTTATGGCTGGTGGGATTGGCGTTTTCTATCTTTAATTTTCTTCAGCACACTAGTCGATTATGCAATTGGACTTGCATTGTTAAACGAAAATAATCAATCGAAGCGCAAAATATTTCTTTGGACCAGCATTGTTGTAAACCTTGGATTGCTGGGGTTTTTCAAATACTATAATTTTTTTGTTGATAATTTTGTTACCGCATTTTCATTCTTTGGAAGTCCAATTACTGGCAATTCCCTAGACATCATTTTACCGGTCGGAATAAGCTTCTATACTTTTCAAACGTTGAGTTATTCAATCGATGTCTATAAACGAAAGCTTGAACCAACCAAAGATTTTATAGCATTTACTGCATTTGTCAGTTTCTTTCCGCAATTGGTTGCAGGTCCAATTGAGCGCGCCACAAACCTTTTGCCTCAATTTTATAAAAAACGTGAATTTGATTACGCGAAAGCGGTAGACGGAATGCGGCAAATTCTTTGGGGACTTTTCAAAAAAATAGTTATCGCAGACAATTGTGCCGAATTTGCAAATCAGATATTTAATAATTCTGGAGATTACTCCGGCAGTACTTTAGTTATCGGAGCAATTTTTTTTACGTTCCAAATTTACTGTGACTTTTCTGGGTATTCGGATATTGCAATTGGAACCTCGAGATTATTTGGATTTAACTTGATGCAAAACTTCAATTTTCCATATTTTTCTAGAGATATGGCTGAATTCTGGCGACGTTGGCACATTTCACTTTCGACTTGGTTTCGGGATTATATTTATATTCCTCTTGGAGGAAGTCGTGGCGGTACTTGGCTGAATGTCAGAAATATTTTTATCATCTTTATTGTAAGTGGTTTTTGGCACGGAGCCAATTGGACTTTTGTAGTTTGGGGTGCTTTGAATGCTCTATATTTCTTACCACTTTTGCTGGCCAAAAAAAATCGAAACAATATAGGAGTTGTTGCAGAAGGAAGATATTTGCCTAACATTAAGGAATTTGCTTCAATATTATTGACATTTACTTTGACAGTTTTCGCATGGATTTTCTTTCGAGCTACAAATATTGGTCACGCTATGCAATACATCGGTGGAATATTAAACAAGTCGTTATTCTCCATTCCTGAAATTCTGCCACTTTCAATCATATTTTTAGTAGCTGGTTTTATATTTATGGAATGGTTAGGAAGAGGCCATCAATTCGCTTTACAGTACTTTGGAAATAAATTAAGAAGAACTTCAAGATACGCTTTATATTTCGCAATCATATTTTCGATTTTCTGGTTCGGAGGAAAAGAGCAAGCATTTATATACTTCCAATTTTAAATAGATAAGTATGAAAAAATTTATTGCGAAAATTATTCTGACAATTACGCTACCTATCGTAGCGGTGTTGGCTTTTTTGACACTATTTTTTGGCAATACAGATCCCTTCTATCTGAGATTTACAAGTCCGAAGCAGCAGAATCTGATTTTGGGTACTTCCCGCGCTGCGCAAGGACTAAAACCAGAAATATTTAGAAATATGTTGGGAAAAGAATTTTTCAATTATTCTTTTACAAATGCACATACTCCTTTTGGACCAGTTTACTTGGAAAGTATTAAGAGGAAACATCTGCAAAGGAATGGAAGCACTTTTATAATTGCCATCGAACCTTGGAGTCTTTGCAGTTGGACGGATGACCCGAACGATTATGAAAACTTTAGAGAAAATAAACTATGCGTTAGCACGACGTCTAATGTGAATCTAAATCCCAACTTTGAATATCTGTACCACAATTTTCGTGACCATTATCAAAACATTATTTTATCTCCACGATCAAAAATGGTTTTGCATAAAGATGGTTGGCTTGAAATTAGAAATATAAATATGGATAGTGCTGTGGTGGCTAACCGAATAAGAGAAAAAGTTGAGACTTATATGACTATACATCTTCCCGACAGTAAATTCTCTAGCTTACGATTAAATTACCTATTCAAAACGATCGACTATTTAAAAGCTTCTGGCGAAGTCTATTTGGTAAGACTTCCAATACATAAGGATATGATGAAAATCGACGAACTGTTGATTCCTGACTTTAATAATGTTTTAAAGACGGCAATCTGTAAATCAGATGGCTATCTTGATATGACTTATTTAAACGATTCCCTTATATATACTGACGGCAATCACCTTGATTCAAAATCGGGGAGTCAGGTTTCAACAATACTTGCAAGTTGGATTGCAGCGCAGAAGAAGTAGCTTGTAAGTTATATTTCTTGTAAATACGTTTCAGAAATTCTTCTCAAAAAATATATTTCTACTGACTCGAAATTACAGTTTTTACCCGGATTTGCGCAAGGGATGGGAACGGCATCCTTTTTCTTTTTTTCCTTAAAAAAAAAGAAAAAGATACAGAGTACAGCCCGCCCCGAGCACACGAAATCCTCAAACTTAAGATAAAACCTGAGGCGAGGATGCGCCCAAAAAACTACTTTTTAAATAATGACTTTAGTTGGATTCTCGCAACTTATAATGTGAAAAAGCAGGAATGGCGTACATAAAATAAAGTAAGAAATATCTGCTTTACTATTAAAGAATGCATCGTACATTCCGTGTTGCGAAGCCATCCACAGGAAATGTAGTGCGATGGTTATAAACAAAATAACAGCGCTAAAAAAGTACACATCACGTCGGTTTTTGACTACAAAATAGCTGAGAAAACTTAATACTATACAAGCCAAACTGAATTCAAAAGGCATTAAATAGGATGACTGAATAATAAATGGATTCATTTTCAGGAAATCGTCAAAGTGCCCGATGACGAAGGGCAGAAATGTTGCTGCGAAGGTTAGCATTGCGATTAGGCCGACTACAATTGTGTTTTTGATGCTAATATCTTTATTCTTGAGTGCGAATAGAAACAGAATTACGTAGGGAATGGCGTACACATTTCGCGTGGAAAGAAGCAATCCGATGATTATTCCGTTCCAAAATAAGTTCGTTTTCTCAATGGTTTTGAAAAAATATACGATCGAAATAAGGATCAGCGTACTGTTGAAAAAGATATTACTACGTCCTACAATTTCCCACAAAAAAAACGGTGAAGTTGCGATGATTATGAAATATGCCGTCTGCGTTATAATTGGCTTTTTGAGAACTTCAAGCAGAAGAATGAAGGCTAAAAGTCCAATTATAGTGAGATATCCCAATTCCCCAAGAATGTAAAACGGTAAGGCTAGAATATAATAAAAAGGCATTGGACCTGGATAATTATTCATGTGAGAGAGTGCAAAATACACATATTCTCCTGCGAAAAAGTTATCCCAAAAGGAGGTGATGACACTCCATCGATCGACATTTAAGCTTGCGACGGGAACTTTTTGAAACACAAAATAGGAAGCTATAAATAAAACTGAAAAACCTACTACATTAATGAATTTTAGTTGCTTTACAAACACTTGAAGTTTAGCCTGATATTTCCAAATCAGAAAACATATACTTGTGATTACAATAGAAATCGGTATTGCAAAATCCGTAATTCTACTGAGATACTTGATCGAGAAAATTAGATTGACTAATAAAAATAGAGAAATAGAAATGTTGCTTTTTATTTTATCTGCTGCGGAAATTTCCATCCTTAGAATAATTTTGATTTGATGATTCCAGTTTTTGCAAGAAAATATTTCATTGAAACTTTCATCACGCCAAGACCGTATTGTACACTTCGCTTAAAATTTATAGACGATGCGTCATCAAAGTATTTTGTTGGACAGGTAATTTCAGCAATTTCGTATCCTTTAAAGAAAATTTGCGCTAAAAACTGATTATCAAAGATAAAATCGTCTGAGTTTGAATTGTAATTTATACTTTCTAAAACTTCTCTGTTGTAAGCCCTATAACCTGTGTGATATTCGGATAATTTCTGATTCATCATTACGTTTTGGAAGAAAGTCAAGAATCGATTTGCGATATATTTATACATCGGCATTCCGCCTTTGAGCGCACCTTTACCCAAAATTCTGGATCCAATTACTACAGGATAAACATCATTGGCGATCAAATAACTCATTGAATGTATGAGCTTAGGTGTGTATTGATAATCAGGATGCAGCATAATCACGATGTCTGCTCCTAGCTCCAATGCTTTGTTGTAGCAGGTTTTCTGATTTCCACCGTAACCGAGATTATTTTCGTGTTTGATAATGTGTTTGATTCCAATATTTCTGCCAACATTGATGGTATTGTCTGGACTGTTATCATCGACTAGAATTACATCGTCCACGATTTCGAAAGGTATTTCATTGTAGGTCTGAACTAATGTTTTTTCGGCTTTATAGGCTGGCAAAACAACAATGATTTTTTTATTATCAATCATTTTATATTGTAAATGGATTTTATAATTAGTTCTATTAATGACTTTTTGATGCCAAAAAATAAAGTATGCAATAACGTGAATTTAAGGTTGGGGTGAAAATGTTTTGTTAAATTTATTGAGTGAGATAAATTTGAGAAAAGAGCAAGTGAAGAACAATTGTAAAATTCAAAAAGTATTTGATTTCTACGAAAGTGCTGATTTGAATATATACATTGATTCATTGAATACTATTTTTCACGAGAAACATCTAAACAATAATTTAAAAAGCATCGATTGCATTGATTAGATGGCATTGAAAATCAAACACTAAGCAAATTTTTAATTTATAAATATTGTAACTTTGAATAAAACTAAGAATTATGACAACCATCACTCTAAAAATAAACGAGAAATCAAAAGCTGGTAAACTTTTGACTGGAATGATAGAACTACTGAGTAAAAACAAAGCCGAAGTGGAAGTTATTTCCAGCGACTCGAAATCTGGATTGGATGAAGCTTTAGAGGATGTAAAAGTTGGTAATTTCAACTCATATAAAGATACCGACGATCTCTTTAAAAAAGTTTTGAATGTATAAAATCTTAACTACAAAAAGATTTGAAAAAAGCTTGAAACTCTGTCAAAAAAGACATTATGATCTAAATTTATTAAGAGAAGTTATTGATTCATTAGCGCGTACAGGTGTGCTCTCTACAAAATACAAGTCTCACAAGTTAAGTGGAAATTATAAAAATTGCTGGGAATGTCACATCAAACCTGATTGGCTCTTAATCTGGCAA
>CBDUDY010000083.1:0-9132 GCA_965366055.1 uncultured bacterium | reverse complement strand
CCTTTTCGAGAGTCTAAAACGATTTTGTCTTTACGCTTTTGAGTAACGGCAAAATCGATATTCGTTTGTTTTGTAGAAATTCCGTGTTTGTCTGAAGTATTGATAGTGTGAGCGACTTTGGCCGAAGCAATCAGAGTTTTGGAAGGCGTGCAACCGTCATTCAGGCAAGTGCCACCAATATGAAGTTGATGCTTCTCAATCAAAATCGTTTTCATTCCCGAATAAGCCAGCGACATCGCTAAAGGATTTCCGGCTTGTCCTGATCCGATAATAATGGCATCGACTGTCTTTATATTTTTATCTTTCTCTGTCATAGTTTCAAAGTTAGAAGAAAAAGATCTAAAAAAGAGAATAATCTAAAAAAGTGAAAAAAGGAGCAAGATTTAAAGATTGAAAAATTTAAAGATTCCAGAAAATAAATAAATTCTAGTAAAAAGATGTTTTGATATAAAGGACTATTAAATTCAGTCAACGTCCATCATCATTCTCCGCCAGCCAAAAAGCTACTAGCTGACAGCTAAAGGCTAGCAGCTTTCTCCTCATACATTTTTAGCAAAGCATTCACCGTGTTATAATTTCGAATCGTTGCTGTAAGATTCAGCTTCTTCTCAATATATTTTCCGTCAAGGCGAGTTTTTCCAGCACCAACATCGTATTTTATATACAATCGACTTTCGTCAATAACTGCTTCGTCCGGTTTGATTTGACTAATTTTCAAATCATTGATACTTCCTGCTTGTAGCGATTTAGACATAAATGCAACGTACAATTTCTTGATATCGGCGTTTTTGTCTTTTAGAAATGGATTATTCGAAAGGCAAGCTTTTAAATCTTCAATACCAATTACAATTGTCGGGACATCGTGACCAAAAGCTTTTGTGATCTCTTGTCGGATTTTGAAACCAACCGATGCCGGATTGCTTTCTTCGGAATCTACAAACACATTTCCACTCTGAATATAAGTTGTGACATTTTGGAAACCTGCATTTTGTAAAGCGGTTGTAAGCGCATCCATTTTAATCATGTGATGTCCAGAAACATTTATTCCGCGTAAAAGTGCCAAGTGTGTAGTCATATCCAAATATTTTGAAGCAAAGGTAATTTTTTCTAGAGGATTTCTTAAACAGTCAAATATTTCAATTCAGGGATTATATTACAACTTCAAAAATGCAAAATGTGCGATATAATTTCGAAAAGGAGAAAATCTTTCTTTAGAAACTATACCGGCAACTTTCGCTAATAAACGTTAGTTCCAATTATGAAAAGCAGGATACATTTTGCAAAAGCAGAAGTAAACAAAAATTTAAGTCAAATAGTTGTTTAAAATAATTAATTTTGCATCCATATTTTCAATGCGATAATAATACCTATTATGAAAACAATACAATTCAGAGAAGCTATTTGTGAGGCGATGAGCGAAGAAATGCGCCGCGACGAGACCGTATATCTTATGGGCGAAGAAGTAGCTGAATATAATGGTGCCTACAAAGCATCAAAAGGAATGTTGGACGAATTTGGACCAAAACGTGTCATTGACACTCCTATTGCCGAGCTTGGTTTTGCCGGAATTGCCGTAGGATCAGCGATGAACGGATGTCGTCCAATTGTTGAATACATGACTTTCAACTTTTCATTAGTTGGTATCGATCAGATTATAAACAATGCTGCAAAGATGCGTCAGATGTCTGGTGGACAATTTAATATGCCAATGGTTTTTCGTGGACCAACTGCTTCTGCAGGACAATTAGGTGCTACTCACTCTCAAGCTTTTGAAAGTTGGTTTGCAAATACGCCAGGTCTTAAAGTGGTAGTTCCTTCAAATGTTTATGATGCAAAAGGACTTTTGAAGTCTGCTATTCGTGATAACGATCCTGTTATCTTTATGGAATCTGAGCAAATGTATGGTGACAAAGGCGAAGTTCCAGAAGGAGAATATACAATTCCGCTAGGTGTTGCCGATATCAAAAGAGAAGGTACAGATGTTACAATCGTATCTTTCGGAAAAATCATCAAAGAAGCGTATGCTGCAGCTGATGAACTAGCAAAAGAAAATATTTCTTGTGAGATTATCGACCTTCGTACTGTAAGACCAATGGATTATGATGCAATTATCAAATCTGTAAAGAAAACAAATAGATTGGTAGTTCTTGAAGAAGCTTGGCCTTTTGCGAGTGTGGCTTCAGAAATTACGTACATCGTTCAAGAGCGTGCTTTTGACTTTCTAGATGCACCAATTCAACGTATTACAACTGCTGATACTCCAGCTCCATATTCTCCAACGCTACTTAAAGAATGGTTGCCAAACGCAGGTGATGTTGTGAAAGCGGTGAAAAAAGTTATGTACAAAAAATAATTTTACTTCCATTTGCTAAGAGTGGATCTACATACTAAAGACGTGAATATTCTGTTTTAGAACAGATGTTCACGTTTCTTTTTTTAATACATCACATTTAAATAGTAGAATATTCCTTGAGAAATTCATAATGCTCAAGTAATTCAAAATAAAGTATATTTGAAATTGTTTAGAAACCCCTCTAAACCTATTCGTTTTTTATATGAAAATTAGATTCTTTCTCAACCTAATACTCTTTTTTACTGCAGTAATTGCTACAGCACAAACCAAAGTTAGCGGTGTTGTTCTCGACGAAACAAATATGCCTTTGCCATATGCAAATGTTCAGTTTAAAGGTTCAACTCAAGCAATCGTTACTAATGAAGACGGTTTGTTTTACTTGGAATCAAAGAATAGTTATCAAGAAATTGTTGTGTCTTATGTTGGGTATTCTGACAAGGTTGTGGAGCTTACAAAGTCGGTAACTTACAATATGAAGGTAAAACTTAGCCAAGGTCAAGAGCTGAGTGAAGTAGTTATTTACACCGGAAAAACTTCAAAAAAAGACAATCCTGCCATCGATATTTTACGTAAAATCTGGGAGCGTAAACGCAAGAATGGACTTAAAATGTTCAATCAATATCAAATGGCGAAATACGAAAAGATCGAATTTGATATGAATAGTATAGATAGTACTTTCATGAAAAACCGCCTTTTCAAAGGAATGGAATTTATTTTTGATCAAGTTGATACTTCGAATATTACTGGAAAAACCTACTTGCCAATTTTTATAAATGAAGCACTATCTGATGTTTACGGAGATAATAAACTAAGTAAAACAAAAGAGATTCTAAAAGCCAATAAAAACTCTGGTTTCTCCAATAATCAGCAGATTCTAGCTTTTATAAAAGATCTATATGCCGAATATAATATCTACGATAATTACTTAACTTTTTTCGATAAGAGCTTTACAAGTCCACTTTCTCGTACAGGAATTGACGTTTATAATTATGTGTTGAAGGACAGCGCATTTATTGAAAATAAGTGGTGTTACAATATTGTATTTTATCCTCGACGCAAAAATGAACTGACATTTAAAGGGAATTTCTGGGTAAATGATACCACGTTTGCAATCAAGAATATTAATATGGCAGTTACTAAAAGTGCCAATATTAACTGGGTAAAAGATATTTATATCGAGCAGGAATTTGATGTTTTAAATGATTCGGTTTTCTTACTTCGCCGCGATCATATGATGTCAGATTTTGCTTTAAATAAGAAAGATAAATCAAAAGGTATTTACGGGAAGCGAACAACTCTCTATCAGGATCACGTTTTTGATCGTGAGAAACCGGCGGATTTTTATCGTGAACGTGTCAATTTTACCGACGATGCGGTTTATGCAAAATCAGATGAATACTGGGAAGAGAATCGTTTTGAAAATCTAAATAAAGACGAACGCGGCGTTTACAAAATGTTGGATACGCTTCAATCTGTGAAACGTTTTCAACAAGTTACAAATCTGGTTACAATCTTAGGAAGCGGCTATATTGCATTTGGAGATTTTGATTATGGACCTGTTTTTTCAACCATTGGTTATAATGAAGTTGAGGGTGTGAGAGTGAGGACCGGTGGTCGAACTTATTTTGGACCCAATGATTTGTGGAGGCTGCAAGGTTATACGGCCTATGGTTTTGGCGATGATAAATTCAAATACGGAATCAGCGGAAAATGGATGATTGATCCTCGCAAGCGGATTATTCTTAGCGGAGGAAACCGTCGTGATATTGAGCAAATCGGCGCAAGCCTTACTACTACCAACGATATTATGGGCAGAAGTTTTGCGTCCTCTAGCATTTTTAGTGCTGGAGCAAATGGAAAATTGACCAATATTAATTTGAGTAACTTCTCAATCGAGATGGAAGTGGTGAAAGATTTTGTCATTCAGACTGGAATTTCTTACAGAACTTTGCGATCGGCTTCAGATTCTTTTAGTCTTGATTATTATACCCAAATTCCTGATGCGCTTAATCCTTTGGGTGTGATTGAAAGCGAAGTGAAACAGGCCGAAACAGGTATTCAACTTGAGTGGACTCCCAACCGAAAAACAATTTGGTACGGTGTAGAAAGAGCTGATGTTACTAGTGATTATACTAAGTTATTTCTAAATTATAGCGCCGGAATGAAAGGTCTGCTCAATAGTGATTTCGATTATCAGAAATTTCAATTTTACTACAGGCAACCAATTACGATTGGACCTTTAGGGCGTACCAATTTGATTGTTGAGGTGGGGAAAATTTTTGGCGAAGTTCCACTTGGATTGCTAAGTGTAATTCCTGGAAATCAGACTTATTTTACCATCGAAAATACTTTTAGTAACCTAAATTACTACGAATTTGTATCAGACGAATATGCAACTTTCCAATGGACTCATAATTTTAACGGAAAGATTTTTGCCCGTATTCCGGGGCTTCGCAAGCTTAATTGGCGCGAAATCATCGGTGTCAAAGGAGTATATGGAAGAATTTCTGATGCTAATAAAGCAATAAATGCTTCAGGTCTAAATTACCAAGCTCCAACCGATGGCTATTGGGAATATAATGCGGGAATAGGAAATATCTTCAAAGTTTTTCGCATAGAATGTAGTTGGAGAGGTAGTTATTTGGATCTGCCAGATGCCAATAAATTTTCTATAAAAGGCTCAATTGGGTTTCATTTTTAGGAGCCATTCCGGCTGTCTGTTTCAAGAATACGGCTGCAAAGCAATTTTTGCAAACATAATAAGGAGCTTCCGTTGGTCGCTCTTATTATGTAGCAAAAAATAAGCTTTGCAGCCGTATTGCTTTCCACGACCATCCGGGCTAGAAACTTTTGCGAAATAAGATATTTTATCTAATTAGAAATAATTCCAAACTATAAAAACCGCCGTTCAAACGTTTGTCATTTTGCCAAATACCACACAATTTGCAAGATTTATTTTTATATAGCAGAACAAATTTCGCCAAATGCCAATTTTTGGCTATTTTTGCACCCGATTAAAAATTATAAAGATGACAGCTGACAAAATTCTAACTTTTGATGTATTGATTGAAATACCAAAAGGAAGCAGAAACAAATACGAATACGATTTCGAATTCAAAAAAATACGTTACGACAGAATGTTGTTTTCGTCAATGATGTATCCTGCAGATTACGGGTTCATTCCAGAAACTTTAGCGCTTGATGGTGATCCATTAGACGTTCTGGTTTTGGTTACTGAGCCAACTTTTCCTGGATGTGTGATGGAAGTGAAGCCAATTGGTGTATTCCATATGGCGGATGACAAAGGACAAGACGAA
This sequence comes from uncultured bacterium, assembly GCA_965366055.1. Lineage (GTDB taxonomy): Bacteria > Bacteroidota > Bacteroidia > Flavobacteriales > Flavobacteriaceae > Flavobacterium. Next base: position 3,462 of record CBDUDY010000083.1, on the reverse strand, counting down.
AAGATTATCTGTGTACCAGTTTCAGATCCAATCTGGAATAGACTTGAAGATCTTAGCGATATCAACCCGCACCTTCTTAAAGAAATTGAGCACTTTTTCCAAGTGTACAAAGATCTTGAAAACAAGAAAGTTGATGTAGAAGGATGGGGAGATGCAAACGAAGCAAAAGAAATTATTGTTCAATGCATCAACCGTTTTGAAGCAATAGAAAATAGAGAAGAAGGATTGTTTAGCATTAAATAATACTAAATTTCCGAATAGTAAAAAAAGACAGCGTTTGTAAAAACGCTGTCTTTTTTGTTTAAATTTGATTTGATAACAACCAATTTTTCAAAATTTAAACATATTCTCTATGGATTCATTAATGATTTATGTTCCTATTGCGATGGCAATTTTAGGACTGGTATTTATGTTGGCGAAAAGAAGTTGGGTTCTCAAGCAGGATCCGGGAGATGGCAAAATGAAAGAGATTTCAGATCATATTTATGAAGGCGCTCTTGCGTTTCTAAATGCGGAATATCGACTCTTAGCTATATTCGTTGTCGCAGCTAGTATTGTTCTCGCAATTGTTTCTTATTTTGTTCCTACAACACATATCTTGATTGTTGTTGCTTTTATTTTCGGAGCTTTCTTTTCGGCTCTTGCCGGTAATATGGGAATGAAGATTGCCACAAAAACCAATGTCCGCACCACTCAAGCCGCTCGAACTAGTTTGCCTCAAGCGCTCAAAGTTTCTTTTGGCGGAGGTACAGTAATGGGACTTGGCGTGGCAGGTCTAGCAGTTTTGGGACTTACAGGGTTTTTTATCATACTCTTTCATTATTTTATGGGTGGCGTTTGGACAAGCACCGAACAAATGACAATTGTGCTCGAAACATTAGCAGGATTTTCTTTAGGTGCCGAATCAATTGCACTATTTGCCAGAGTAGGTGGAGGTATTTATACCAAGGCTGCTGATGTTGGTGCCGATCTTGTTGGAAAAGTGGAAGCTGGAATTCCAGAAGATGATCCTCGTAACCCAGCAACTATTGCTGACAATGTAGGTGATAACGTTGGGGATGTTGCAGGAATGGGAGCCGATCTTTTTGGGTCTTATGTTGCAACCGTACTTGCTGCAATGGTGTTAGGAAATTACGTGATCAAAGATATGGGTGGCGCAATTGACGATGTTTTCGGTGGAATCGGGCCTATTTTACTTCCGATGTCAATCGCTGGTTTCGGAATTCTATTCTCAATCATTGGGACTTTAGTAGTTGGGATAAAAGATAATAACGCCAAAGAAAAGCAGGTTCAATCAGCTCTTAATATAGGTAATTGGATTTCAATCGCTTTAACGGCAGTTGCTTGTTATGTCTTAGTAAAGTATATGTTGCCTCCAACAATTCAGATGAATTTTTATGGAGAAGGAGTTAAAAACATCGATTCAATCAATGTATTTTATGCAACCATCGTTGGACTTGTAGTTGGTGGAGTTATTTCGTCAGTTACTGAATATTATACAGGTTTAGGTACAAAACCAGTTATGGCAATTGTTCAGAAATCGTCTACTGGAGCTGGAACAAACGTAATTGCAGGATTGGCAACAGGAATGATCTCTACTTTTCCAACCGTGCTTTTATTTGCAGCAGCGATTTGGATTTCCTATGCTTTTGCAGGATTTTATGGAGTGGCACTTGCAGCTTCAGCGATGATGGCAACAACGGCAATGCAACTCGCAATTGATGCTTTCGGGCCAATTGCTGACAACGCTGGTGGAATTGCAGAAATGAGTGAACTTCCAAAAGAAGTTCGTACAAGAACAGATATTTTGGATGCCGTAGGAAATACAACTGCAGCAACCGGAAAAGGATTTGCAATCGCTTCGGCAGCATTAACTTCTTTGGCTTTATTTGCTGCTTACGTAACTTTTACAGGAATTGACGGAATCAATATTTTCAAAGCGCCAGTTTTGGCAATGTTGTTTGTGGGTGGAATGATTCCCGTAGTTTTCTCGGCACTTGCAATGAATTCTGTTGGAAAAGCCGCTATGGATATGGTTTATGAAGTTCGTCGTCAGTTTAGAGAAATTCCAGGAATTCTGGAAGGAACGGCAAAACCAGAGTATGCAAAATGTGTAGATATTTCGACCAAAGCCGCATTGCGCGAAATGATGTTGCCAGGAATTTTGACTATTGGCTTCCCAATTGCAATTGTACTTCTTGGAAAATTGGTTTACGGATCTAATAATCTTTTGATTGCCGAAATGCTTGGAGGTTATATGGCTGGAGTGACAGTTTCGGGTGTGCTTTGGGCAGTATTCCAAAATAACGCTGGAGGTGCTTGGGACAACGCTAAGAAATCTTTTGAAGCAGGAGTGATGATAAACGGCGAGATGACTTTTAAAGGCTCTGACGCGCATAAAGCTGCTATTACAGGCGACACGGTTGGAGATCCGTTTAAAGATACTTCAGGTCCATCAATGAATATTCTGATAAAATTGACTTGTCTAATTGGTTTGGTAATTGCTCCTATATTAGGAGGAACTGAGATGCCAGTTGCCGCAGTTGAGGTAATAGAAGTTGTAGAATCTGTTCCTATGGTAGTTCCAGAAACGGCGGTAGTTTCAAAAGAGGTAAGAATCGAAAGTACTAAAGATGCTGATGGAAAAGTAAAAACAATTGTTACTACGACCCAAGGCACAAAAGTTTCAACTAAAGTTTTTGAAGGTACGGAAGCCGAGGTAGAACAACAATTACACGACTACCGAAAATAATAAATAGTAATGCTCAAAAAAAAATCCTCTTAGAAGAAATTCTGAGAGGATTTTTAATTTAATTATAAAGTCAATTTCTACTTTTTCAACAATTTTTTAGTTGTTTTATTACCAGAAATATCCGTTGCTTGTACCAAATACATTCCTTGAGAAAGTCTGCTTACATCAATACTTGAAGTTTGAGTAGTTCCTAGTACTTTTTGACCATTCATCGCGAAGATTTCCACAGTAGAAATATCTACACCAGAACTAATAGAAATTGAGTTTGTTGCCGGATTAGGATAAATAGCTAAAGTCGTTGTTTCAAAATCTTCAGTTGATAATGTCTCATTTGTGATTTGGAAATTATCGTAGTAAGCATCACCACCGTAATTGTTGTGAAGCATTTTAAAACCTTCAATATTCAGAGATGTAGTATTAGGGAAAGTTCCTTGAATTTGATTATTTACATAATACTTAATGTTCTCTGCAGTAACTTTAATCTTAATATTAGTCCACTCATTGACAATCCATTTGGTAGCTGCATATTGAAAACCGTAATCATCGTTTTTTATCATGTAAATTGAACCGGTATAATCAAAGCCAATTCCAGCAACTGGCACAGTATCATCTTTATCATCCGTTGCAAATAAAGTAAATTCCCAGTCAGCGCCTGCTTTCTTACTTGCCTTTATATCATACGAAATAGTAAAGTTGTTGAAATCGGCAGG
>CBDUDY010000082.1:0-9140 GCA_965366055.1 uncultured bacterium | reverse complement strand
CACCACCATTTATTTTATAAGTAAAAGTGTAAGGAGCCGTTCCTCCGCTTCCCGTGAAAGTTATTAATGGATTTGGTGCATTTTGGCAAACAGTCGTGCTACCAGAAATGGTTGCAGTGACATCTATTAAGTTAGTAGCGTTAGCGCCAAAACCAAAATTGAAAACTATAAATAATAGGAAAATAAAGTAATTTGATTTCATTAAATCTATGTATTGCTGGGGGTTTGTATTGAAAATAACAATACTTTAATCAGAAGTCTCGTTAGGTTAAGATTTTGCGAAATTAAATCAATATTGCTAAAAATAATTAGTTAATTTGTCATAAATGATAGAATTATATTAATCTCAGCGGCAAAGTCGTGTTTGGATATAATTGGTAGTAATCCATCTTTTAACAGTTTTTTTAACAAGAATTTAGATACTTAGGTGAGAATAAAAAGAATGGGACAAATCACACATTGCAATTTGAGATGAGTTTGATAAAGCTTCAAACGTTCTTATAAGCGGATGCAACCAACTTGGTAGACAATCAAACATAAATTCGAATTTTAAATAGGCGAAAAAATTTAGTAAAATCAGTTGCAAGACCTCTTTTAAGGTACTTTGATAGGACTATCATTTTTGACTTTCAACACTATAATATTTCTAGGTTCACAATTTTTTCTTGGAGCTTTTTCCCGCTATCCGCTCCAATCTTTTTGGGCTAAAAAAGCCCAAAAAGGATTTCTACTGCTATCGGGGCTAGGGTTTCTCGTCTTTATCAAATATTTTTTTAAACTAGGATTAAGTTTTTCATACAGATTTTTGAAAAGTTATGAATTGCTATAGCGAAATTATTTTAATTTTTAAAAATGTGAGTTTTTGCTCAAAGAACAGAAACGGCATAATTTTCTAGAATTCGCGGAAGAAAAAATACTGTGGATCGCCGAATCTTCGTATCTACAAAAATTAAATAGTTCTACAAGTTTTCTCACAAAGGTTGCGCCCAAAAGAACATGCTGAAAACAACCGCTAAAAACCCTTTTTTGTAAACTATACTTTGCTGATAATAAGAGTACAGAAATTGAGTTTTAATAAAATAGGGGTATTACCACTAGTTGCGAATTGGTCCTATTGACTCCAACTTTCAAAAAGTAGTTTTATGAAATTTATGATGTTTATGTTTTCTGCACTATTCCTATTTTCGTCCTGCTCTACTGATCAAGGAACTTCAAATATTTCAAACGTTGAATTAAGGGAAGAAATGCGGAATTTTGTAATTGGAATCAGTAAATATTCCAAAGCACAAAACCCCAATTTCTTAATCGTTCCGCAAAACGGAATTGAATTAATTACTAATAATGGCGAGAAAGTTGGTACCATTCACATTGCCTATCTCAATGCTATCGATGCACATGGGCAGGAAGATTTATTTTTTGGCTATGACAATGATAACGTAGCCACAGCAGCGGATGTTTCAAATTATCTCTGTAGTTTCCTTGATTTTTCGAAGACTTATGGAAAGAAAATATTGGTAACGGATTATTGTTCTTCGATTGCAAATGCATCTTCGTCACTTGCTAAAAATTCTGAAAAAGGCTACACTTCCTTTGTGGCAACTCGTCGCGAATTGGACATTATTCCAGCTATTCCAGTAACCATCAATTCCGAAAATGCTCAAGTAATTACTTCAATGTCTCTGGTCAAAAACTATTTATATCTAATAGATTATGAGAATTTCACATCCAAAACCAATTTTATAAATGCGGTGATCGATACTAATTACGATTTGCTAATAATGGATTTGTTTTTTACTGATGGAATTCAATTTACGGCTTCGGAAATTGCGCAGTTGCGAAATAAGAAAAATGGCGGCAAGCGATTGGTGATTTCCTATATGTCAATTGGAGAAGCAGAGTCGTATCGCTATTATTGGCAATCGTCGTGGAATACCAGCAAACCTGTTTGGCTAGATCAGGAGAATCCAGATTGGCAGAATAACTTTAAAGTCAAATACTGGAATCGCGATTGGCAGAGTATTATTTACGGCAATGAGAATTCGTACGTTCAGAAGGTGATTGATGCGAACTTTGATGGTGTTTATTTGGATATTGTCGACGCTTTTGAGTATTATGAGCAATAGGTAATAGTAGAGATTTCAAGTTTTATCTTCTCTGTTTATGCGAAGTTGTTAAATTCTTTAATTACTTTATTTTTTATAATTGTTCTCAAAAACACTCACTTAGTTTAGTTCACAATAATATTTTTGGGATTCAAAGTCGTGAGCAATTAGATTTTCTGACTTTAAGAATCTAGGTTTTGGAAACCTCCAAGATGTTACCCCAAAAACACAAAATTGAGTTCAAAAATCTGAGGCATTTTTCGTAGTTTGCGCTTTAAATTTTGCCAAGCTATCAAATGGAAGTTCAAATCAAAAAATCCCTTAATTCTCATATTCTTCGTTACGCCTTTTTCTTTTGTGGTCTTATTTGTTTTGGACTGGGAGTTGCGTTTTCCGTAAAGGTTAAGTATTTAGGATTACACCCTTGGGACGTGCTTAATGTCGCATTATTTGAACATTTTGGTTTCAGTATTGGTACTTGGAGTATTGCCGTAGGATTGCTTTTGATTAGCGTTTCATTGTTAGTGCGAAAAGCCTATGTGAATATTGGGACTTTTTTAAATGCTTTGCTGATTGGTCCTATTATGGATTTATTTCTTTGGTTAGATATTTTGCCCGACGCTAGTAACAATTGGACAGACTATTTATTGTTGCTTATAGGTATTTTACTAATTGGAATAGGTGGAGGAATGTATGTTGCGGGTGGAGTAGGTGCTGGACCGCGTGATGGTTTTATGCTTTCTATTTCCGAGCGTACAGGACTTTCGGTGGTGAAAGCTAGAATCTTGGTCGAAAGTATCGTTTTGGCAATTGGATATCTTCTTGGCGGTCCTGTTTTTTGGGTAACTTTTGTCTATACATTAATCCTAAGTCCGATTTTTCAGTTTTCACTAAAATTCTTTAAGCGTTTGCGAGAGCAGTTGGAGGAGAAATAGAAATTCTAAATTTTATTGGGTATTTGTATCAATCTTCGCAGAAATCTGTAGAAACAAAAACACTTGCAAGACGATGTGATTTGTTCTTCCTTTACTGAAGTGTGCTTGCCTTTAATCACTTCTTTTTCATTTTACGATGAATTGTAAATTGTTACAATTAGCAATTATATATTTTCCGTTTGTAGAAATTTTAGAACCCCAACAGCTATAATATATATATTTATTCTCAAGAATGCTGGTTCACTTGATTATTCACAGGTTGATTTTAAGACTTGTACGCCGTTTTCTTCAATCATTGTGAAACCATTATCTAACATCGGTTGAAAACTTTTACGTCCACTAAAGTGCCAAAGCGCATATCCGTAGGCGCATTGATTAATATGTCCTATCTTATATTCATTGAACATCAGTTCTTTTAAATCTTCCCGATACTTTTTAGGTGAATGCACAAATAAAATGAGTGGATTAAATTCTTCGTCAGCAAATTCTTTTTTATAGTATTTCTTAATCCGTGCTAGACTAGGAAAACCATATTTTTCGGTAATTGCAATCAACCTTTCGGTATGTAGAGCGTCCATTGGATTAATATAATTATTAAAAATCATTATTTTAATACTGTCTGATTCAAAATTTCGTGTTTCTATTTCTACAATCCTTAAGCTGTCAGGAAGTTTCTCAATTCTGTTGGTTTCAGATTTATCAAAGGTTTTGTAGATAGTGTATTCCCGAAGTGTTTGGTCATAACCATACATAAATTCTAATTCTTCTACGATAGTATTAATGTCGTTTTTGAAAAGTGATTCTTTGCTGGTTTGCGAAAAAGTAAAACTGCTGATGAATATAAAAGTTACTAAAAGCGTTGATTTCATTGTTGTGTTTTTTAAAGATTGTGCAAAGTCTTGGATATTTCGATAATGATAAGATTTACTTAGCAAAATTTTAAATTGTTTGATTTTGTAATGGTTAATACCGACCTCAAGATGCAAATGGTATTTGTAAAGAATAGTTCGTAAAATTGTGAATCTTTGTCAACGAGCTCGTTATTTATTCCCTCCTAATCTATTCATAATTATCTTACAACTCGAAATTATTTTAACTTGAAAACGCCGGCTCGCGCAAAGGACAGAAACGGCATCCTTTGCTGCCAACAAAAAATTTCTAAATTGAAAAGTAAGGGTTGTGGCAGCAAAGATATAGTGGATGGCCTGACCTTCGCCGAACGAAATATTCAATGTTAAAATAGTCGTTGTGGCGAAGGTTGCGCCCAAAAAAAAAAGTAGTCAAAGGATAACCAAATGGTCTTTATTAAAAATTAAACCATTTTGTAAATGCAAGGAAAGCCTTTTACAAACCCGCCGCCCAAAAAATCATAATTTCTAGTACAGAAAACAATTCCCGCGGACCTAAAAATGTATAATGCTGAAAATTAATTGGATATATATTTTTACAACAGCTTGGATTTCAGTTTTAGCAAGTAAAATAATTATTAATTTCTTTAATTATCTGTCCTTTTTATCTGAAAATCCATTTTTATTGTGGCATCTTTGTTAGTAAATTCAGAATATGTCAATAATCGCGTCTTTACACAAAGCCAATAAAATCTATAAAACTGGAGATACGGTAATCACGGCGTTGGCGGAAACCACTTTGGATATAAATTCGGGCGAATTAACGCTGATTATGGGTCCTTCGGGATCTGGTAAAACGACTTTGCTATCACTCATTGGCTGTATTATTTATCCAACTTCGGGTGAGGTTTTTGTCGAGAATGAGAATGTTACTGGCTTTTCTGAAAATAAATTAGCGAATATCCGGCTTAATAAAGTAGGCTTCGTTTTTCAGCACTTTAATCTTTTGCAACCATTAACGGCATTAGAAAATGTGATGCAACCTTTAATTTTAAAAGGAGAGACCACAGAAAATGCTAAGGCGAAAGCCTTGCTAGCGCTAGAAAAAGTAGATATGACTAGCCGAAAGGACAACTTACCCAAAAAGCTGAGTGGCGGTCAAAAACAGCGAGTAGCAATTGCGAGAGCGCTCGTTACAGATGCTCCGATAATACTTTGCGACGAGCCAAGTGCATCCTTAGACGCAAAAAGCGCTGCAGTAGTTATGAATGATCTTAAGGCGCTTGCGGTGGCGGGTAAAGCCGTTGTCGTGGTGACACATGATTTGCGCTTGAGACAGTTTGCCGATCGTATTATTTATGTAGAAGACGGTATTGTGTCCAAAACTTTAAAAGATGAACATTTATATAAATAAGCTATGAAAATTAAAGCACTTATAGGATTAGTCTTTTTGTTGATTTTCAACTCCTGCGGCAATAAGGAAGCAGAAGAAAGAGCCGAAAAAATAAAAGCAGAGAGTCTCTCTATCCCTCAAAATATAAGCAATGTTTCAGCGATTGGTAAGATTGAGCCGGAGCAAGGTTTAGTCGCCCTATCTTCTGAAAAGGGTGGTATTGTTGTTCAAGTTTTAAAAAATGCTGGAGATTCCGTGCTGAAGGGTGATGTAATTTTGATTTTGAAAGCTAGCGCCGAAACGGTGAATGAAGATGTTGTGAAGAGTCAAATAAAGAAGCAAAAATTTCAAGCTCAAGCTGACTTCGCATCGATCGCGCAATTTAAGGCACAACTTGACGAAAAAAATAATGAACTTTCTGTAAGTGAAAGACTGGTGAAAACGGGTGCAGAAACGGCTCAGAATATCCAAATTCTTCGGAAAGATTTAAAGGTTATAAATTCAAATTTGGCTACAGCTCAAAAGAATTATGCTGCTTCTTCTGCTGAGATTGGGGTTTTGCAGTCTCAATTAAAAGAGGCGGTATCTGCCACTTCGGACATGAGTGTTCGTGCACAGCAAGATGGAATTTTAGTAGCGATGAATGCAAAGCCAGGAGCGGCAGTTGCTGCACTTTCTGCTTTTGGAGCTTTGGCAGCAACCGGGAAAATGGTGGTTCATGGAGAAATTGACGAAATGTTTGCTTCAAAAGTAAAAATGGGCGATTATGTAAAAATCACCGTTCCAGGCACTAACACCGCAATTGCCGAAGGAAAAATTAGCTTCTTATCGCCAATATTAGACGATAAATCTATTTTTTACGAATTATCGGGTGAGCAGATGGATAGACGAATACGTAGCTTTAAAGTAGAACTTACCAAAAGCGACGGTTTGCTAATCAATCAAAAAGTTCAATGTGACATCAAAGTAGATTAAAAAGAAAGCTATGATCGCAACCGCTTTTAAATTTATAAAGTTTGACAAGCCAAAAAGTGTCGGAATTATTGTTGGTATCGTGATCAGCATATTCTTGATTGGACAGCAAATGGCGACGCTTTTCTTTTTGACAGATTTGATGGGCGGTTTAGAAATTCATAGCAATAGTGAGGAAAATGACATTTGGGTGATCGATGAATTGTCTCGAAATGTGAATGCGCTAAATAAAATTGATAGTAGATTGACCCAAGAAGTTCGAAGCATAGAAGGAGTGGATAAATCATTTCCAGTTCTCATCACACAAGTGCCTGCGACTTTTAAAGATGGAAAGACAGCTTCAGTATTATTAGTGGGAAGTGAAGCACCGACCTTTATTGGCGGGCCTAGAAGTACTATAGTTTCGGGTGGAACAATCCAAGATCTTAGCGGAAGTGGTAACATTTCTGTAGAATATTTCAATGTAAAAGTTTGGAATACAGATTTGAAACTCAATGATCAATTTGAAATAAATAAGAAAAAAGCAACAATAAAAGTGACCACGAAGTTTGCCCAAGGTTACGGCGGAAACTATGTTTATACGAGTCTTCAAAATGCACGATTCTTTAGTAATATTTCAAGTGACAAGATATCTGTAGTTGTTATCAGGCCGAAAAAAGGCGCAAATGTCCAGAAAATAATTGATACTATAAATGGAACTTTTATGGGAGTTGCCGCCTGGAAAGCAGGCGATATTCGGGATATTACAATTAATGAAATTCTGGTAAAAACCAATACAGGAACTAGTTTTGGATCCTTGGTGATTTTTGCAATTATTAGCGGATTTTTTATCATTGGTTTGACAATGTATTCGTCAGTTTTGGATAGAATACAAGATTATGGAACACTAAAAGCGATTGGCGCAACCAATGGTTATTTGAGTAAATTGATTTTAATGCAGGCTTTTTTGTACGGAATTGCTGGTTTTATTATCGCCTATTTATTGTTGATTCTATTTAAAGAAGGAGTTCAAAGTTCCGGGATGATTTTAAAATTTGATTTCATTTTTACAGTATCGTTGCTAGCAGTAACTTTAATGATGTCTATTGGAGGTTCGCTCATTGCAGTTTTTAAGATTAGAAAACTTGAACCTGCATCGGTTTTCTAGAATTAGAAAGCGTTTTTTTAAATTGTTTAATTAGTGGATTTTTTTTAAATATAAAAGTAAGTAAAGAGTAATTTGAATTTTTCGAAATTCGCAAAATCATTGTTTTCCATATTCGAAAATTGAGTAGGATTATTTTTTTTTAAAGTAAATTAACCCAGATTCAAAATGTTTAAGAACAGTTTAAATATCGATTTTTTCAAAATATTTCGAATTCGGATCGTGATTATTCTTGTAATAATCGTCTCTCAAAACAGCTATTCGCAGGAAAATCCCGCGACTATTCACCTGACTTTAGAACAAGCTAGAAAGCTTGCAATTGAAGCAAATACAGATATGCTTGCAAGTCAGTTAGACGTTTTGCTTGCGGAGGACGAAGTAAAGCGGGTTAAAAACAATTCGATTCCCGAGGTTTCGGCAGATTTTAATCTTCAGCATAATATTATAATACCTCAAACTCCAGTTCCCGCAAGGGCTTTTAATCCGGATGCAAAAGACGGCGAATTATTGCTTTTACAATTTGCTACAAAATGGACAGGAAATGCTGGAATAAATCTGAATTATGACTTATATGATCCTGCACAAAAAAGCAAAGTAAAACAATCAATACTCAGGAAGAGAATAGCAGAAAACGATAAAGAATCGATTCAGAAAGAAGTAATTCTTAATTGTAGCAAGGCCTATATTGAGGCATTAATTGCTCAAGAACAGAGAAAATTTAGCTATGCTGATAGTGTAAATAAAGCTACAGTTTTTAATATGCTTTCAGATCAATATAAAGCTGGAAGAATCACTTTACTCGATTTGAACAAAGGAAAAGCTACCTATAATACTGCGGTTTCTAAAAGTAAGGAAGCTCGAAACATATCAGAAAAGGCAGATGCGAGATTGTTATATATTTTGGGATATAATCCTGTGAGTGCCACTAGAATCCATTATGATGATTCTATCGAAAGGCTCTTTAACAGCAGCAAGTTTTCTGTTGCAAAAGAGGTCAATTCTCTTAATTTAGAAAAGCTTGAAATTCAAAAATCACTATTGCAGGAGCAGAAGACCGAAGCTAAAATGAACTATTTTCCAAAATTAAGTATCGGTGCTTTTTTCGGGAATAATTATTTTGATAATCAACTAGACATTTTTCAAGATATCAACTGGCACGGAAATTCTTATGTAAAAATGGGCATAAAAATTCCCTTATCCGATTGGTTTAAATACAGAAATGACAAAGCGATTGTTGGGCATCAACTAGAATCAAATGAGTTGGCTTATAAAAATATGCAGAATCTTTCGGCATTAAATTTTATGATCGCTCAGAAAGATATGGAGTTTTTTAAGTCGAAATATAATGACAGTAAAGCAAATTTCGAACTGCAGGAGGAAAATTTCAGTTTGGTGCAACAGCAATTCGACGAAGGTAGAATTCTAATTAAAAATTTAAGTGATGCTAATTATGATGTTGAATTTGCAAAAAACGTGTACTTGAATGCGGCTTATGACTATTTGTTAGCACAACTTCAACTGGAGCAGATGCAAGGTGATTAAATGAGTTCATTCAAATTGTTTACCAAAGCAAGGGTTAAAACCAACCTTGAAAAGCAAACTATTTTTAGAAAGAATGGAGTTGTAGTTTATCAACTTGCGCGAAAAGTGGAATAATTAGTAGGAGAGTGAAGATTACTAAGAGGGCTTTTTTCATTCTGAGATGGTTGGTAGATTTTTGTAGAATTCTAACTGTTTTGTCACTAG
>CBDUDY010000081.1:0-9175 GCA_965366055.1 uncultured bacterium | reverse complement strand
TGTGGCAACTTTTGCAAAATGTGTTTAATTTCAATTTTTTTCGAAATATTTGAAAACGTGGAATCTAATTATGATTTTGGCAATTCGTCAGGTATCTCCATTTTCGCAACGCCAATTCGGTTATCTGCCATTCCATAATAGACATCTATTCTGTTAGGTTGCCCAATATCAACCCGTCGATCGGTTCCTGTCGGGAAAACAACATTTCCAACTATTCCAATTGTTTCATCTGCTAGTTCAGGGACTAATATTGGTTCGGGTGACCGGTAGATTATTTTCTGCGGTGCCGCTTCCGATAAAACCATGACTCCCGCAGAATATGTGTAACGAGGTTGTTGTGCGGTGCAGTCGATATGTTTTCGAACTCCGTGATAAATCATGAGCCAGCCGTGTTTTGTCAAGATTGGAGGAGCACCGGCACCAATTTTTAAATTTTCCCAAGGATATATTGGATGCGCAAGACAATAATGAGAGGTGAATTTTGCGCATTTTAAAGAGGTATGATTTCCTTCTATTAAGTTGAAATATGAAATCCAGATACTTTCTCTATGTTGATCGATGGGACGATTTTCTCCAAGTTTTACAGTTTTCTCTGGAATGCTTTCAGGGAAAAGTGGACGATGAAGCATTGCAATTGACGTGTGGTTGTGCGGACTCGGAAGAGCAGTTGGAAAAAAACTGGCATCTTTATCATCTACATTATTAAAATCCAACGGTTTGTAAAGGGTAAAACTCACTAATCCCAATTTCTCCCAATTAAATAGGTCTTTTGATCTCGCCATTGCAATACGTGGTCCGTGCGGTCCGTACGCTGTATACGACATCACATAATAACTTAAAGATTCCACAAATGTTATTCTCGGATCTTCGCAGCCACCACCATCATTTGGGCGCTTCTCATAATCCTCAGTTGGCTCAAGAGCGACTCCCAAGCGCTCTACCTCAAAAGGATCTCCATTTGAATCAAATTTTACTCTTGCGATTCCAATTCTAGAATAATTATTTTTTGCAACCATCCTTGGAAAAATATAGAGATGTCCATCGGGACCACGAGTTACGGCGGGATTAAGAACACCTTCAACTTCGTATTCATTTCCTGCTTCGGGCTCCATAATAGTACAAATGCGGTGTAATTTGAATGGGATCATTTTTGTTTGGTTAGATTGTTAAATAGGATTTTCTAGGCAGGCAATTACAGTTTCGATTATTCTTTTGGTTTCTTCGGGATCTCTGACTTGAATGCATTTTGCGCCGGTGCTTCTAGCAGGATAATCATTTCCACCTTCAAAAAGAGCATCGCCTACAAAGAGCATTTCGGGAATTTCGATATTTAATATTTCTTTTAATTTGTTGATGCCATAGGCCTTGTCAATTCCGGGTTTTGTGATATCTATAGACGTCGTTCCACCCATTCCGATAGAAAAATCTTTTAAAGACTTTTTAAGCGGCTCAACGATTTTTTTTCTTTTTGCAAAATCATCATCCCAACCCTTTTTCTCAGCTAGCGGTGCTTCTTGTCCTAATGCTGAAAAGGTGATTTGACTACCTCGATCTTCAATTTGTTCTCCCCAAGTTTTTTTGATCTCAAGCTTGGAATTTTTAATAGCTTCATTCAAGCTTTCGAGGATTTGTTTTTTTTCTTCAACTGTAAATTTCTCTTCGTAAAGTTCTTTCCAATCGTCTTTATATTGGTAAAATTTCGTTCCGCAGGTAGGAAGAATGGATAATTTTTGGAATAGTGAATTTTTTGGTAGGTGATCTAATACTTGTTTTTGAAATTGTGGCCAATCTCCACCAGAAATTATTGAGACTTGAGCAACGTCTAGTAAGCTTTTCAAAAGTTCGGCCATTTCTTGATCAATGGGCGATTTGCTTTTGGCAAGTGTACCATCCAAATCAAATATTATTAGCTTTTTCATTGGTTACAATTTTTGGTTTTCAAGCTTGTAAATTGATGATTAATAGATCACGTTAGAAAGTTGTAATTATATAAAGTAATAGTTTTCTTTCTTCAAATACTATTTAGTAGCAGGCATCGCAATTTGCAAAAAATTGATTTTTGATTCGGGATTTAGTTCAAGTTGCCCAATGATTGCGGGTAATAATACTACTTCTCCTTTTTCAATTGAATAGTCGCTGTTTTGATATTTGATGCTAGCTTTTCCGTCAAGACAAACCAAAATTGAAGGTTCGTCTTTAAATCCAACAGTCATAGTAGATGTTGTTTCAATTCGCCAAACAATAAAGTGTTTGTCGTCGAAAAGTTTTTCAGAATTCTCTACGTTAGCATCTTTTTCAGGCTTTACAGGTCCGATTTCGACTTGGTTAAAATCGATGCATTCAATCGCTTTTTCAACTTGAAGATCTCGTGGTTTGCCAGTTTTTGCATCTGTGCGATCCCAATCATAGAGTCGGAATGTGACATCGCTATTTTCCTGAACTTCAAAAACTACAGCGCCATTAAGTGTGTGAACTGTACCAGACTGAATAAAAACCGCATCATCTTTTTTAGGAATAAAGCTATGTAGACGATCCGAAACTGTTTTGGTTTTAATTGATTCCAGTAAATTCTCTTTATTGGTTCCTTCTTTTAAACCCGAATAAATTTTACTGTTATCACTCGTTTCTAAAACCACCCAAGCTTCCGTTTTCCCCGTATCACCCTCGGGAATTAAATTTTTATCATTGTCTGAAGGATGCACTTGAACTGATAATACTTCATTGCAATCCAAGAATTTCAAAAGGAGTGGAAATCGGTCAAAATCATTTCCGTTTTTACCCATAATGTCATATCGGTAATCTTGCATTAATTGGGTTAGTGTTGCGTCTTTCAGGCTGCCTTCGGTTACTTTACTAGCATGATCTTTACGGTCGCTCAGTATCCAAGCCTCACCAATAGGTTCATCTGCAGGTAAAGGTTTTGAAAGTAAATGTTCCAAATTTCTACCGCCCCATAATCTGTATTGGTAAATGGGCTCAAACTTTAAAGGATATAAATGATGATTCATCGCTTTGTCTAATTATGAGTTGTAACAATGACTTTTGTCAAAAATAGAATTCAGTAATTTTCGAATAAAAGAAAATTAGGGAGATGATCGAAAAATTAAAGAATGATATAAATTTACAAATAAACTGCTGAAAAGCTTATACATAATTATCAGAAAGGTTATATAATAACACATAAATTAGTAATAATTAATTTTGTAATTATTTTTCTATTTTCTAAAAAGCAAGATGTATTTTGAATTCTTTATTAATTTCTTTGTTTTGTTTTTGCTTCTAAATTTATATTTCAAAATAGATAGTAATTCTAATTAAGGCATCAACTAGAAATTATGCATTATATAATTCTAATCAAAAAAATGTTTCTATATTTGCATTGTGCACAATTTAATTGAGGCAGATGTAATTATGAAAAAATCTCTTTTTAAAAATATTCTCCGAATAGTTTTAGGATTGTTTATGACTCTCGCAGGAGTTGGACATCTTACCTTCCAAAGGCAAGAATTTCAGGCACAAGTTCCAAGTTGGCTTCCTGATAATCCTGCTTTTATTGACTTTGTAGTTATCTCTTCTGGAATAGTCGAAATTATCTTTGGACTTTGCTTACTTTTATTAGTGAAGAAAAAAGTTTTTGTTGGGATTGGATTGGCCATTTTCTTTCTGCTAGTTTTTCCTGGAAATATTTCGCAGTATCTAAATGAAGTAGATGCTTTTGGACTGGATACCGACTTAAAAAGATTGATTCGATTATTCTTTCAACCGATCTTAATTCTGTGGGCACTTTGGTCAACTGACGCTTTATCTTATTTCATGAACAGAACAAAAACACAAAATACCTAATTATGGATTTTTATAATTTAGAAGCAAAAAAGATCAATGGCGAAATGGTTTCGATGTCAGAGTATAAAGGCAAAACCGTTATTGTTGTGAACACAGCTAGCAAATGTGGATTTACACCGCAGTTTGAAGGTTTGGAAAAACTGTATGAAAAATACAAAGATCAAGGATTGGTAATTCTAGGTTTTCCTTGCAATCAATTTGGGAAACAAGAGCCTGGAGTGGGAGAGGAAATTCAAGAATTTTGCCAAGTAAATTACGGAGTAAGCTTTCCAATTTTTGATAAGGTCAATGTCAATGGTTCCAGCACACATCCAATTTTTAAATATTTAAAATCAAACTTAGGTGGATTTCTGGGAAGTTCGATCAAATGGAATTTCACCAAATTTGTAATCGACAAAAACGGAAAGCCTATCAAGAGATTCTCTCCAATCACAAAGCCCGAAGATATGGAGTCTTTTATAAAATTTTTGATGATCTAATTTTGACAAATCACGCTGGATTTTTAAGCAATTCAAATTCCTGAATTTTGTTTTTAAATTCCAAAGTAATTTTGTTCAAAAAATCGTGATACAAAGTTCCATCGGATTTTTGATTGATGAATTTCTCTGAGTTGTATTTTGAGTTATAAGAATTGATTTTACTAATGATTGCTGTTTCTTTAGCAAATAATTCCTCGTACTTTCTCATCGCGTTCAGAGCGTAATTTGGCGAAGACCGAAAATATTTTTTCCGTTCTCCCGGCTTTGTATAGTATTCTACGTATTCTAATTTGACCAGGACATTCAAGTTATTGGAAACCGAACTTTTGCTTGCGTGGTGCAAAATTGTAATTTCTTCAAAATTTAATCCAGCTTCCGAAGCTAAAATTAATGTTGTGTAAATGCGCGCTGCCAAAGGTGATAGGCCCGCACGCTCTTCTATTACTTGTCCTACTTCTTCAATTAATAAACTATATTCTTTAGAATTATTCTCCATCATCAATCAATCTTCTTGTTATATTCTAACTTTATTATTTTTAGCGAAAGCTATAATCTGCTTAAAATTAAATTGCAGCGATGCTAGTAGCTTTTGCTTCTTCAATTTCTTCTTCCTCTTTAATTTCTTCAACTTCTCGAGTATAGCCAGAGGTATTTTGACCTTTAATTCTCTTTTTAAGCATAATTAGTTTTCGTTTGCTTAAACCTTCAAAATTCAAAAATGAAACATATACCAAAACTGCAATTCCTAGAAGTATTAAAACTCCATATAGCCTTTTGGTTGAGATTAATAAAGCATCGAGATTTATACTTTTGAACATTCCCATCGCAGCATTTTTACTAATCGCCGAAGCATCGACTTGAGCTGCCATATTTGTAAGTACTTCGAGATTCCAAATGGATCCGATATAATTGAATATTAGGCTCCAAAGTCCAGGACCAATCATTGTTCGCACGACAATTAGCACGGCAGCTACTCCCAAAGTCGCATCAAGTGAAAGATTACCGAGAGCATACAACCAAATTCCAATAAAGAGAACCGCCATTCCGAAACCTCTAAGAATATTTGGGATAATTAATTGTTCATAACTGAGATTTGGCGATATTAGAAAGTACATTAGAACATAATAAACTATGAAAGTCGCGAAGCCGATTAAAATATAAATTTTAATTGACTTATTATTTACGAGCCACTTCAAACTAAAAGCACTTGCAAGTAGAAGTCCGGGAATCATCCAAAGGTTGTAAGAATTGTCCATTACCGCATCAAAACCTAATATACCAATGGTAATTTTACTTTGTAACGAACTTCCTGCCAAGAAAAATCCTAACATTAGCAACATCATAATACCGTGAATGACACTATAATTTTTCAAATAGCTAAAATCGACAAAAGGTCTTTTGGTTAGCCTTTGATTGATTTGATATAAGACGATTCCCACGATCACGAGAACTACCGACAGTATAATATTGTCTGAGCGAAAATAATTTTGCTGCTTTGCAAATGATAAGAAGTATGCCATTGACAAAAATATACCTGCATATAAGACCATTCCGGTCCAATCGACATAATACAAAGGAACTTTCTTGTCATATCGCTGGTTGTGCATAAAGATTAAAGCAATTGCAGCGAGAATTAACATCAAAATAGCAATTATGAGATTTGCATTTTGCCAATAGGTAGAGAAACCAAATCTGGTCATTATGAATCCTGCTATCTGCGGAATTATAATTGCAGTTGGATAAAAGATCGAATAGAATTTTGGCCTGCTTCCGTCTGGACTTAATATAAACATCAGCGGCATAATTAATTCTAAAAGCGCAAACATCTTCAGAAATCCAATAAAAAACGAACTTGCAACGATCACTATATTATTGTCTGTAGTGGCAATCATAAAAGATGCTAAAGCAATAAGCAGCAATGTTCGAATCATCAAGAACTTTGTATGAAATCGTAATTTATACCTAAAAATAATCGGCATACTGACCGCCATTCCCACGACTCCAGCATAATTAGCAAAAACGATCCACTCATTATAAGTTCCAAGACTACCAACCATAAAACTTAAGTTGCCGGTGTACACTCCATTTACTACCAAAATGGGTAGGAGAAATACAACTATTAGCACAAGCATTAATGGCTTAGGAACCCAATCGGCAAATAATCCTTTATTATACATTTTTTAGTCCTTTAATGTCATCACGACGTTCATTCCCACACGTACTTTCTGAAGTAGCGCTGCATCATTATTTTGGGTGAATTCTATTTTAACTGGAATCCGCTGCTGTACTTTTACGAAGTTTCCAGATGAATTATCTGTTGGAATAGCAGAATATTGAGAACCTGTCGCAGCAGAAATCGAAGTTATTTTCCCTTCAAATTTTGCTTTTCCCATCGCATCAATTGTAAAATGAACTACGTCACCAATATTTACAAGTCTCATTTGAGTTTCCAATAAATTAGCTTCAACCCACTTTGTGTTTTCTTGTACCAAAGCAGCAATTTGTTGTCCCGGCTGTATAAATTGTCCTGCGGTAATAGTACGTCTACCCATAACACCATCTTCTGGAGCAGTAATTACAGAATATTGTAAATTTAGTTGTGCTCTTTTCAGTCCAGCTTGTGCTGCTTCAATCTGAGCATCGGCGATTGCCAATTGCGATTGTGTTTCACTAGTTGAAAGTTGAGCGGTATTTTTCTGCTTTTTCATCGCATTATACTGCGATTGAAGTGTTTTTACTTTCGTTTCAATCTGCTGATATTGCTGAAGCGTTACAGCATCATTTTTCAAAAGATTTTTATAACGTGCAAGATCCGCTCGAGCATTGTCCAATTGTGCTTGAATACCGTAAATATTAGCTTCCACAGTACTTTCACCACTTCCAACTCTTGCCACAGACGAACTAGCGGCAATTTTTCCTGCTTTTGCTTGACTTAATACTGCTTCCGCTTGAGCAACTGAATTTAGAAATTCGGTTTTATCAAATTTTACTAGTGTATCGCCTTTTTTTACTTGCTGATGTTCTGTGAAATAAATCGCATCAATATATCCAGGAACTCTAGAATTCACAGGACTTATATACGCCTTTACTTGAGCGTCACTAACATAAGTATCGTCGTTAATATGTAAGTAGTTTTTGATGATATACCAAATTACTAATAACGTGATGATGAACACAAATCCGTTTAGTAATGTCAAGTACAACTTATTTGTTTTCTTGATTTTTGTATCTGCTGCCATAATTATTTTGCTTTATTGTGGTATTATTTTATAGTTGTCCTGTTACTCTTAAAAGTCGCACATAGTTGAGAATGATATCAGTTTGATCGTTCAAAACCTGTAATTCTGCTTGTAGTTTTGTGTTTGCTGCATCAATGATTTCAATATAGGTTACCAACTGATTTTTGTATTTCAATTCGGTAATTCGGTAGTTGTCATCTGCCGCAGTCTTATTAATAACGCTTACTTCACGTTGTTCAACAGCCTGATGATAGTTCTTGTATGCTGCACTCACGTCAGCTTCTATCTGCTGTCTTACTGCTTCTTTTCGTTGGTTTGCTTGTTCAATCAAAATTCTATCGACCGCTTCTTTTTTTGGATTTTTGAAAAGTGATTCAATATTATATGAAAGGTTCAAACCAACTTGATAGGTATTTGAAAATAAATCCACGGCAGGACTTGTTTGCGGACGACTCGCATTATAACCTGCGAATCCAGCCAAAATTGGCGCTCTGTCTGTCCTTGTTAGTTCGAGAGTTTTCTCGGCAATCGCAATTTGAGTATCACTTGCGCTCAGTTGTGGATTCTGTGCAAAGGCAATTTGTCTAAAGAAGTATTCATCTTGATTTTTAATTTGGTGATTCAAATTATCCAAATCGGGAACAATCAGAATGTTTTCCTCTAATCCAGCAAGAAGGCTTAAATTTTTATTAGTAATGAAAATCGCATTTTGAACTTGAAGAATACTTTGTACGAGTTGTCTTTCTAACACTTCAGCTCTTAAAACTTCATTTTTGGTAATAATATCTTGCTGAAAAAAGTAACCAGCATTTTTAGTACGTTCGCTGGCCAAAAGTTTATTTTGTTCAAGGATTTTTTTCTGATTTTGCAAATTGTAAAGTCGAAGAAATAATTCGGTAGCATTCAATTTTACGCCTTGCTCTGTATCTCCAAGTTGATTTTCGCTAAGGGTTTTGCTCAAGCCAGCAAGGGCTATCGACTTATTGATTTTTCCTCCTGCGAATAATAGCTGAGTAGCAGAAAGATTAAATTGATTTCCGAAATTAGGAATATCTACAGATTGTACTTTGTTGAATTTTGTGTCATAAAGAGTAACATCACTCAAATAGTAGGCTTTTACATCTGCACCAATATCTGGAAGTCTATTGGTTTTCACCTCAGAAATTCTAGCTTCAGCAACATCCACATTTGTCGAGGCAATCTTAAGTTGAATATTATTTGCGGTGACATTTGCACCCAATTCTTGCAATGTCATTCGCTTTTCCTGCATCTCTTGCGAGAATGTGATTTGAGCGCTTAGTCCAAAAATGGCCAAGATTCCTATCCTTGTTTTTGTTGAAATATTCATTTTGTTACTCATTTAATTAAAAAATTCTACTAGATAAATTTGTTGCGTGGCTTTCAAAAGGTTTTGAATTTTTGAAAATCACTATTATTGAATTATCTGAATACAAAGATACAATTAGTTCGTAACCGTACGAACTAAAAAGAAATAAACTTTTGTTAAAGGATTTTCGAACTTAAATTTAAGTCGAATTTTTCATTCAAAATATTATTTGTGATAGTGGTGTACAAAATATATTTTCATATATGTTGTTGAAGATATGCGCTTTG
>CBDUDY010000080.1:0-9476 GCA_965366055.1 uncultured bacterium | reverse complement strand
AACTACTGAAATTAAAAAATGAGCAATTCCAATTTAAAGACTTATCTAACCTCTAATCTTGACATTGCCGAAGATGACCTTTCATCTTTACTAGAAAATTGCAAAAGTAAATCCTATAAAAAAGACGAATTCCTGTTACGTGAAAATGAACATTGCAATTATACTTTCTTTGTAGAAGAAGGACTTTTACGGCAATATTCCATTAGTAGTAACGGTAAAGAACACACAATTTCGTTTGGTCCCGAAAATTGGTTTGTTACCGATAGAGAAAGTATGTATTTTAATAAACCATCTTTTTACAACATTCAAGCTTTGGAAGACAGTAAAGTCGTTGAAATTGATGATCATTTTATAAAATTGCTCTCAGAAAAGATTCCCTCGTTTACAACTTTTAATAATAAACTACTGCACAACCACATTAGGCAATTGCAAAATCGAATAAATTTATTGCTAGGTGCGAGCGCCGAAGAACGCTACTTAGAATTTGTTGCGATGTATCCAAATATACTTTTACGCGTACCGCAAATTATGGTCGCCTCCTATTTGGGAATTACTCCAGAGAGTTTAAGTCGCGTTCGAAAAGAATTAGCTCGTAAAAACTTTAAAAAATAATTCAGCCGTTTTACAATTCTCATCGCCACTCCAAAAGATTATTTTATAAAAGGAAAATGTGAACATTTTACTTCTGCTAACTTTTACGCACATTGCCAACTTCCAAAACTCAATAGATTTTCTCCATCTAATTACTATCTGATTTTCACATATTTGACTTCTTATCATAGGTCAATGCACAAAACATTTTTACGCTTTAAATTTGTATTTAAATAATTACTAATATTTAAAAACATACAAAATGGATAAAGCAGCAAAAACTAATTGGAAAATAGATCAATCACATTCTGAAGTTCAGTTTAAAATCAAACATATGATGATTTCGACTGTTTCTGGGAATTTCGACTCATTTGATGCAAACGTAGAAAGTGATAACGACAATTTCATAAATGCGGATTTTAGCTTTAGCGCCGAAATTGATTCGATTGATACAAAAAATAGCGACCGAGATGCGCACCTAAAATCGGATGATTTTTTTAATGCAGCAGAATTTCCGCAATTGACATTTAAATCAAAATCTTTTGATGGAAGTAAAATGATCGGCGATTTGACGATCAGAAATATTACCAAAGAAATTGTTCTTGACGCTGAATTCAATGGTATTGCCGACGATATGTACGGACAAACAAAAGCAGGATTCACAATTAGCGGATCACTTAGTCGAAAAGATTTTGATTTACGTTGGAATGGCATTACCGAAGCTGGAAATGTTGTGGTAAGTGATAATGTAAAATTAGTTTTGGATTTACAGTTTGTAAAACAAGCATAAGAAATTTTTTAAATTTTTAAATTTTTGTAAAGTGAAGACAAAAACAGTAGAATTAGTTGCAAGTCCGAAAACTCCCCATTTTGTGGGAGACGGATTTCGCGTGCATAACTTTATCCCAAGTGTCCCTCGTATGGATATGCAGCGTATGAGTCCTTTTTTAATGATGGATTACAATTCGACTTATAATTTTCCGCCATCGCAGAAACCTAAAGGAGTTGGCGTTCATCCGCATAAAGGTTTTGAAACTGTAACTATTGCCTACAAAGGCAAAATTGCACATCACGATAATAGTGGTGGCGGTGGAGTTATTGGTGAAGGTGATATACAATGGATGACCGCCGCAAGTGGCGTACTGCATAAAGAATACCACGAAGAAGAATGGAGCAAGAAAGGCGGTGATTTTCAGATGGTTCAACTGTGGATTAATCTGACTGCCAAGGACAAAAAAGGTCCTGCAAAATATCAAGCGATTAAAAATGATGCTATAAAAAGATATCAACTTCCTGATAATGCTGGAACGATTGAAGTAATTGCAGGAGATTATAAAGGGACAAAAGGTTCGGCTTTTACCTTTACTCCTATTCATCTATTGAATGGAAAATTAAGAAAAGGTGGAAAAGCTAGCTTTGATTTTCCTGCAAACTACAATACGGCAGTTTTGGTACTTGAAGGATCGATTATCATAAATGGAACTGAAAAAGTAGCTTTAGATCACCTTGCTCTTATGGCAAATGATGGCGAAGTTTTTGAAATTGAAGCAACCGAAGAAACGGTTATTTTGGTTTTAAGTGGAGAACCAATTAATGAGCCAATTGCGGCTCATGGTCCATTTGTGATGAATACTCGAGAAGAATTACTAGAAGCTTTTAATGACTTCAATACTGGTAAGTTCGGATATCTGGAAGATTAATGATAATTGACGGGACTTCTAGCCCGGATTGAAACGGAAAACCCACAGCAAAAAAAGCACTTTTCAACTTCTAATAATACAATAGCGACCAACGGAAGCTCATTGTATTATTTAGAAGTTGTGCTTTTTTGCGAGGATTTGTAGAGTAAAGCCGGATTAGCTCCAAATAAAAAAGCTGAAAATCGAAATCTTCAGCTTTTTCTGGGTTTAAAATAAATATAGAGCAGTTATTTTGTTGATATACTATATTCTGGCAGTACTGCAGCCTTAGAAAATGTATCATCTCCCTCAGCGCCTCCGCCTCCTGCAACTCCAACCGCACCAATTAATTGGTCTTTGTAATACAATGGCGAGCCGCCACCAAGCAATAAGAGCTCCGGAAGATTTGCTAAATTCTGTGTGTCAGGATTCATTTTTGCATCACGACCTAACTTTAAAGTCGCAGTCTTTGTCGATGCAGAAGTAAACGCTTTTCTGCGCGCCGCCTCTGTATTATGAGGGCCAACTCCGTCACCTTTGGACAATAAAATCGTCTGACCAGCAACATCTACAATGGCAACACTCACTTCCTTTCCGGCAGCTTTTGCCGCAGCCTTCACTTTCTGAACCAATTGCAAAGCAATATCAAAATTCAGTTGAGCGGTGAAATTCAATTCCGTTTCTGAATTCTTCGCAATCTTTTTGGTCTGAGCAAAAGTTTGACCGGACGCAAGAATTACTATAAAAGCGAAAGTAATATTTCTGAAATTTTTCATCTTAGTTTCCTCTATAAGTTGAGTAACCAAAAGGAGAAAGTGTGATTGGCACGTGGTAATGATTCTCATCTTCAATTTGGAAAACTACTTCGATAAATGGATAAAATGAGCTAGTTTCTTTGGCTTTAAAATAATCTGCTACCATAAAAGTTAGTCTGTAGATTCCCTTATTGTCTTTTCCGCTTTTTAAGAAATCTGGAATACGACCGTTGGTGTCTGTCTTTTTTTCGTCCACATAAATCCAAGTTTTGCTGTCTTTCATTTTCTCTAATTTCACCGTAACTCCTGGTGCTGGCTGACCGGTTCCAATATCCAAAATGTGGCTAGATAGTTGAAAATCTTTTGATTGCGAAAAAATGAATGAGCTAATAAGCATCATTGCGATTGTAAGAATGTTCTTCATATTGTAAAATTTAATTGTGAAAAAGAATTTTTTAGATTTAAAGCTAATTGCAAATTCTGCCGTATCTTTTAAATCTGTCACAAAGAAACAAATAAATTTTTTTTAATGAAGTTTGTTTAACTATATTTGTGAAAACTTAAACAAAACTATGAACCGCTTAAGCATTGCACAACTGGCACAATTCTCCGGAATTAAACCTCATACCATTCGCATTTGGGAACAGCGGTACAATGCTTTGTCTCCAGAAAGAACCGAGGGAAATACTAGAACATATTCTGGTAATGACCTGCGAAGACTCCTTAATATAGTGGGTCTTCTTGATAGCAAATATAAGGTTTCTGACCTTTGTGTGATGAGTGATGACAATTTGCAAGAGCTAATTCAACAACATTATACTGATAATGGCGATTCAGATTCTCAGAAATATGTTCTACAACTTATCGCAGCGGGAATTGAATTTAATCAATTAGAATTTGAGATAATTCTGAATTTCTGCATTGAAAAATTAGGACTTGCGGCAACTTTTAAAGAAGTAATTTACCCTTTGCTACAACGACTTGGAATGATGTGGGCAGCAGATTTGATGCCGCCGGCACAGGAACATTTTATGAGCAATATTGTTAGACAAAAATTGCTCGTAGCATTAGATAGTCTGCCACAGCCTAAGGAAAATGCTAAAAAATGGTTACTTTTTCTTGCTGAAGATGAATTTCACGAAATTGCTCTACTCTTTGCACATTATATATTGCGACAACGCGGAGAGAATGTCATCTATCTAGGAACAAATGTTCCTTTAAATACTTTGCAGCAAGCAACCGACGCGATTATGCCTGACGCACTTCTTACATTTTTTGTCAAAAGCAACTTTCCTGAGGATCAGCAACTTTATCTTAACTCTGTAAGAAATTGTTTTCCCAAAGGAAATATTTATATTAGTGGGAACGAAAGATTGATTTCAACATTAAATCTTGATTCTGAAACTAATTGGCTACGAAATATTGACGATTTATAGACCCATTTTAAATTCTTGTCAAAAAAAATAACAACAAAATAATTTCAACAATTATGGCTCGCATCGCAATTATTGGTTCTGGTTTCTCTGGCTTGAGTGCTGCCTGCTATCTTGGTAAAGCCGGTCACGAGGTGCATATTTTCGAAAAAAATGCGTCGATAGGTGGACGTGCGCGTCAGATGAAAACAGACGAAGGCTATATTTTTGATATGGGACCAAGCTGGTATTGGATGCCAGATGTATTTGAACGATTTTTTGGAGATTTCGGACATAAACCATCCGATTTCTATTCTTTAAAACTTTTAAGTCCATCTTTTGATATTGTCTTTCCCGAAAATGAAACAATGCACGTTCCTGCAGATTTTCAAGAGCTTTGCGCAATGTTCGAATCTATCGAAAAAGGCAGCGCTCTGAAATTGCAGAAGTTTATGGAAGATGCTAAATTCAAATACGACGTGGGAATGTCCAAATTGATTTACAAACCAGGACTTTCTCTTTTAGAATTTGCCGATTACGAAGTGATTTCTGGCGCATTGAGATTAGAATTATTTTCGTCTTTTAGCAAACACGTTCATAAATATTTCACGCATCCAAAGTTGATTGCCTTAATGGAATTTCCTGTGTTGTTTCTTGGCGCAATGCCACAAGACACTCCAGCTTTATACAGTTTGATGAATTACGCCGGACTGAAATTAGGAACTTGGTATCCTGATGGAGGTTTCGGAAAAGTAATTGAAGGAATGGCGAAAGTTGCCACAAACTTCGGAGCGAAAATTCATCTGAATGCGGCAGTTACGAAAATCAATCATTCTAACGGAGTTGCAACAGGATTAACTGTAAACGGTGAAACACTACAATTTGATTCGGTAATTTCTTCCGCAGACTACCATCATACAGAAAGTAAATTATTGCAAGAAGAAGATCGCAATTATTCTGAGAAATATTGGGATAAAAAGACCTTCGCTCCTTCTTCATTAATCTATTATTTAGGATTAAATAAACGTCTTAAAAATATTGAGCACCATACTTTATTCTTTGAAGAGGATTTAGATATTCACTCTAGAGAGATTTACAAACAACCTCAATGGCCAACAAAACCATTATTTTACGTGTGTTGTCCATCAAAAACTGATGATAATATTGCTCCTGCAGGACACGAAAATATTTTTATGCTGATGCCAATTGCAACAGATCTTGAAGATAGCGAAGAAATGAGAGAGAAGTATTTCAAAATAATGATCGAGCGCTTAGAAAAACAAACTGGCGAAAAAGTGCTTGAGCATATCGATTATAAGAAAAGTTACTGCGTTGACGATTTTAAATTAGATTATAATTCATACAAAGGAAATGCTTACGGACTGGCAAATACGCTAATGCAAACTGCTAATCTGAAACCGAAAATAAAAAATAAAAAGATAAAGAACCTATTCTATACTGGCCAACTTACCGTTCCTGGACCTGGAGTACCGCCCTCGTTAATTTCTGGAAAAATCGTTGCAGAGCAAGTAGAAAAAAACTTAAAAAAAGCATATGAAAAAGCTATATGATAATTTGTCCGTAGAGGTCAGCAAAATGACTACTCGTAGTTATAGCACGAGCTTTTCTCTTGGAATCTACTTTTTGAGTCCTGCAATTCGCAATTCCATTTACTCGATTTATGGTTTTGTGCGGGTGGCGGACGAGATTGTAGATAGCTTTGAAGGCTACGACCGCGAAGGCCTGCTCGCAAAGTTTCGCGAGGATACTTTTGAGGCAATCGAGCAAGGGATTTCTACAAATCCTATTCTACATTCGTTTCAACAGGTAGTTCGCGAGTTTGATATTAATAAGGAATGGATTACAATTTTCCTTGATAGTATGGCGATGGATTTGCAAACTGTTGAGTACAATAGAGAGAAATTCAATCTATATATTTTAGGATCTGCCGAGGTTGTTGGATTGATGTGTCTGCACGTTTTTGTGCAAGGTGACAAGAAACAATTTGACGATCTTAAGCCTTATGCAATGAAACTTGGTGCCGCTTTCCAAAAGGTGAATTTCCTTCGCGATATGAAGGATGACTACGAAGTTTTGGGTAGAAATTACTTTCCACACATCGATTTCAATGATTTTACAACCGACCTTAAAGCGACTATTGAAGAGGAAATCGATGCTGATTTTGCCGAAGGTTTGGCCGGAATAAAGTTGCTGCCGGCTTGCTGCAAAGGTGGCGTTTACTTGGCATATGTATACTATTATTCACTTTTCAAGAAGATAAAAAGACTGCCGGCTTCCCGAATTATGGAGGAGCGAGTGCGCATTAACAACACGCATAAATTTGGCTTGATGGTCAATAGTATGGTGCAGTACAAGATGAATTTGCTATAATATTTGAAGCGTTTTTTGGCTTTCGCCGAAGGTATATCGAATAACAAGAAGCTATAATTTCTTAAGAATGTTAGAGGTTAACACTACGATTTTTGGGGCATTTCTGCTACTACCGAAGTCGTAAAATTATCAAACATCTTAGAAGACAAAAAAACAAAAATGAAAACCTATCAATATAAAGCGGAGCAATTTATCCCAATAGATTTAGAGCACGCTTGGGACTTTTTTTCGAATCCTAAAAACCTTTCAACCTTGACTCCAAAAGAAATGGATTTCACGGTTTTGACTGAGTTGCCTGCAGCAATTTACGAGAATATGATCATTGACTATACCGTAAAACCATTATTTGGAATTCCATTGAAATGGCAGACAAAAATTATCGAAGTGGATTACAAAAAACATTTCACCGATATTCAGAGTAAAGGTCCTTTCAAATTGTGGAAACATAAACACGAGTTTGAAGCCGTTGAAGGCGGTGTTTTAATGAACGATACTGTAGATTATCAAATGCCTTTTGGAATTTTAGGAACAATTGGGCATTCAATTTTGGTAAAAAAGCGAATTGAAGGTATCTTTACTTATCGAAAAAAAGTACTAGATAATTTATACAAAAATAAAAAATAATGATACTTACAAATATACTTATTACACTAGGAGCGTTCGTGGGGATGGAAGCTGTTGCTTGGCTTGCCCACAAATATCTGATGCACGGTCTTCTTTGGACTTTACACGCTGACCACCATAAAAAAGAAACTACAGATTTCTTAGAGCGCAATGATTCATTCTTTTTAATCTTCGCAACACCTGGAATGATTTGTCTTTTCATCGGAATGCAGAATGATTTCAGTCCGCTGTTTTTTGTTGGTTTAGGAATTACCCTTTACGGAATGGCGTATTTCTTTATTCACGATATTTTTATTCACCAACGTTTTAAAGTGCTTCGTAATTCAGACAATGCCTATTTTAAAGCTTTACGACGTGCACACAAAATGCACCATAAACATCTAGGTAAAGAACACGGAGAATGCTTTGGTATGCTTTGGGTTCCCATAAAATACTTTAAACAAAGTATGGCTTCTAAAAAACCTGTCGCTAAAAAAGTTAGCTAATAAACATAGAGTTTGGCTCAAAAAATTTAATATTTCGGATATGAAAAAAACTTTACAGATTGCAAACGGAATAGCATTGGTTTTTACAATCGTGATGAACTATGTTTCAAATACCGGCGTTTTTGATGGCAACACAATGAAGACAGTTTCAGATTCTTATTGGAATCTCTTCACTCCTGCCGGTTATGCGTTTTCTATTTGGGGAGTTATCTATCTTGGATTATTGGGTTTTGTTTTATACACAGGACGCTCGCTTTTTACTAAAAAAGAGGATAATGACACAATCGTCCTTGAAGTTGGCTGGTGGTTCGTGGTTTCCTGCATCGGAAATTCCCTTTGGGTTGTGGCGTGGCTCTACGGTTTTACATTGCTTTCGGTCTTTATAATGCTGATAGTTTTAATATCATTAATAAAAATTATTCTCAATACTAGGATGGAACTTGATTTCCAACCACTTCACAGATATTTACTTATTTATTGGCCTTTCGCCTTTTACAGCGGATGGATTTCAGTCGCGTTTATCGCAAACATCGCCGCATTGCTAACCAAAAATAATTGGGACGGCTTCGGAATTTCCGAAGTTACTTGGACCATTATTATGATTGCAATCGCGGGACTTCTAAATGTAGTAGTTGTTCTTACTCGAAATCTTCGCGAATTTGCTCTAGTTGGAATTTGGGCACTTATTGCAATTGCAGTTTCAAATAGTGACAAAGGTTCGGCAGAAGTTGTAATGGCAGCCTATATTGTAGCTGGAATTATTTTTTTAACAATCGGATATAGTGCCTTCAAAAATAGAAAACATTCTATTTCTCAAATGTAATTAATGAAAGAATCAATAAGTATTTGCTGGTTTAGACGTGATTTGCGCATTCACGACAACAATGCGTTTTTTCAAGCGCTTAGTAGTGATAATTCGGTAGTACCTCTATTTATCTATGACTCCGATATTTTAGATAATCTCTCAAATAAAGAAGATACTCGTCTTGCATTTATTCACGAGCAACTTACTGAGTTGAACAAAATTCTCAATCAGAATGGTTCGTCGATGTATACGGCTTATGGAAAACCACTTGAAATCTTCAAGAAACTGCAAGAGGAATTTGACATCAAGGCAATTTACTGCAACAAAGATTACGAGCCTTATGCGAAGCAGCGAGATTCAGAGATTTTGGCTTTCGCCGAAAGAAACCAAATAGAATTTCTGTCTTTTAAAGACCAAGTCATCTTCGAAGAATCGGAGATTATGAAAGCTGATGGAACGCCTTATACAATTTACACACCTTATTCTAAACTGTGGAAACAAAACTTTTTCTCTCAAGAAATTCCGAAGTTTCCGTCCGAAGATAATTTAGCCAAAGCAATTCAAAACCAAAAATTCCCATTTCTAAAAATTGAGGAAGTTGGTTTTAAGAATATTCCCAGCGGAATTGACCCACCTTCTGTTGACAAGACAATCATAAAAGATTACCACAATACTCGAAATATCCCTTCAATCGAAGGAACAACAAGACTCAGCGTTCACCTGCGTTTTGGAAC
>CBDUDY010000079.1:0-9476 GCA_965366055.1 uncultured bacterium | reverse complement strand
TTCCAATACATACATCAAAGTTTACTACTTGATTAGGAGTACTTCCCCAAGTAAAAACACGAATAGTATAAGTTTCACCAATAGTTAAGTTGTTAGCGATACTGTCATTATCATCACTACAATACATTTGAGTCAAGGAATCGCAAGCTGTTCCACTATAAACGATATGATACAAATCTACATTTGTGCCAACAATATTATTTAACTCGATAGAATGAGTAGAACTTAAAGCAGTAAATGTAAACCACACATCATCGTTAGCTGTACCCTCACAACCATTCGGTTGAGCTGATGCAGTGGCACCAGTTACGCTTCCGCTAGCACTTAATGTGCAACTTTGATCAAGATTTACTGGAACTACAGTAGCTGTGTCACAGTCATCATTTGTAATTAGTGTAAAGAAATTCTTTGGACCTGTCCAATCACTTTTTGACGTTGAAGAACAAACAGCGCGAACATAAAATTGATACGCTGAACCAGAGACAAGATTTTCAGCTAAATATGGACTTGTTGCAGAAATCCCAACAGTAGTTGCAGTAGGCGCAGGTGAACCTGCTGGTACAACTATTACTTCCCATTCCGTGGCACTTAAAGCTTCTGACCAAGTTAATATAGCTGTAGATACTGTTGCAGAATTTGCTCCCAATGCAAATGGTTTTGGACATGCACTTGGCACACAATTTACAGTTCCTGTAAATAAGGTCTGACCTTGTGCATCTGTGCCATAAGGATGATTAAATACCACCTCGTTTGCCGCGTTTTGAATAGAAATGGCAATCTCTTGCGGTTCATAACCAACAATATTCCAGAATAGTGTGAAAGGTTGATTATTACATAATGGAACCGTAACTGTTAATGGACCAGGGCCAACTAGATAATTAGGTCCTACTAACAAAGCAACCTCAACGCCATTTTGTAGTACTGACATTGTATTGTTATTCCATCCATAAGGATATTGGGAACTCATGGTAAATGTATAGTAGCAAAGATTTTCTAGTGGACAACTTTCTGTAGTTGTAGTGATAGGTCCTGTCCAAGTACTAAAATCATTTCCTTCGCACGCTGCTCTTACATAAAAATCGTAAGCTGTACCTGCGGTAAGTCCAGTATAAGTATATGGAACTGCAGACGCAACTTGCCATCCAATTGTAGCAACTGTTGGAGCTGGAGAACCAGCAGGAACTGCAAGAACATTCCAAGAAGTTTCTACTCCTCCTGCTGTCCAACCTAGTACCGCTGTTGTATCAGATTTTCCATAGACAACGAAACTAGTAGGTTTAGGACATGTAGGTAAAGTATTAAAAGGAGTCGATACTTGAGACCAAGGATTTGTACCAGTCGTAGAACAAACAGCCCTCACATAATAAACATAATTAGTATCTGCAGTTAGACCTGTAATAGTATAAGGATACGTGACAGTACTTGCATTTGGAGTACTTGTAGCAGTTGGAGCAGGCGATCCTACTGGCACAGCAAAAATCTCCCATAATGTTGGCACTACCGGACCGTTTGGCGTCCAACTTAATGTAGCTCCATCTGTTGTAGGGTTTGTAACTACTAGGTTTAATGGTGGTAAACACAACGCATTAGTACAGTCAACAAAACCACTAAATAGAAGTGTGTTAGGTGATCCTGTTCCCGCTGCTTTTGTATAAATTACTTGGCCGAACGAGTTGGTAATAGATACAGAGACATCATCTCCTAAAAATCCACCTTCATTCCAGAAAAGTTCAAATGGTAAATTATTACACATTGGAACTGTGATAGATTGAGGTGCAGTTCCTTGAGCAGCTGTTGGTCCGTCAAGAATTGCAACAACAATTCCGTTTTGAGTAATACTCAAAGTGTTACCTGTCCAACCATCACCGTAAGCATCAGCTACTATAAAAGTAAAGTTACATTGATCTGCAGCTAAACACAAAAGTGTATTAAACTTAAATTTAGGTGTAATTGTACTAGAATCTGTAGCTGAACATACTGCTTGTACGTAAAAATCGTAACTAGTTGCAGCTGTCAATGAAGATAGAGGCAAAGAGTTGGTCGTTACTGATATCCATCCTGGACTTGCTGCAGTAGGAGCAGGCAAACCAGCAAGTTGATAGAATACTCTCCAGCTAGTTTCAGAAGCTCCTGCTGTCCAACCTAATGTTGCAGAAGTCATATCGACATTTGTTACCATTAAGTTTGTTGGTTTAGGACAAGTAGGTAATGTAGTAAATGGTTCAGACGCAGGTGACCAAGGACTTGTTACACCCGGAGCACAAACTGATCTCACATAATATACATAAGTTGTATCTGCTAACAATCCTGTTATTGTATAAGGATTAGTTGTTGCAGTCGCTGTAGGTATTGTAGTTGCCGTAGGAGCAGGAGAACCTGAAGCTACTACAAAAATCTCCCAAGAACCTGAAGGAGTTCCATTTGATAACCAAGAAAGAGTAGCTCCATTCGTAGTAATTGCAGTTGCTGCAGCTACAGAAAGTGGCGCTAAACATGCGGGAGTAGTACAATCTACAATACCTGAGAATAGCAGCGTATTTGCAGAGCCTGTACCATTTGGTTTTTCGTATATTGTTTGACCGAAAGTATTCTGAATACTAACGATAACTTCTGATGGATAATTTCCAGCAGCAGCCCAAAAAAGTTCAAATGTTCCAGCACATAATGGTACTGAAACCTCTACCGCCGCAGTTCCTTGATCTGCAGTTGGACCTGTAAGTACCGCAACTGTAACACCATCTTGAATGACGTTCATTGTAGCACCGCCCCAACCATCTCCGTAGCTGTCTTTCATCGTAAAGATGTAATTACATCCACTTGCACATGCAGTTGTATTAAACACGTAAGGTCCAACCCAAAGGCTGTAAGTACCATCACCGCAATTTGCACGAACCCAGTATTGATATTGAGTTGCTAATTGCAATGGAGTTCCACTACCTGTTAAGGCAGTTGCAGAAAAATTTGTGTTTGTAGTTGTTACAGTTCCAGCAGTGGTAGGCATAGCAGATCCAGCTGTCTGAATTGCAATCTCCCAAGAAGAAGCGCCTGACGGATTTGCCCAAGAAAGATTTGCAGATGTTGGACCACTTCCAGTAGCTGTCAAGTTAGCTGGAGGAGCACAATTAAAAGGCTGCAATGTAAGTGTATATGCAAAAGTCTGAGGAGTTGCATTTGAAGAAAGAACTATTATATATGTCGTTCCAGCTGTTACGGCCAAACTCTCAATAACTCTTATTGAATTATTAGAATTTGCTACTCCAGCAACACAACTAACTCCTACATTCGCACAGCCTGCATATACAAAAATTCCAGAATATCCAGTGCTTGGAGTCATCTCAATTTTTACAAAACCATCTGCTGTTGGTGTATAGGAATAGAAAACATCATTTCCTGTCATATAATTCCCTTGCGCAGAAGTACAATTTGACGCTTGCTGCTCATTGGTTGTATTACCATAAGCAACTGTATTATCTGACGTTGTATAAGGAAGTCCAGCAGGAATAATTATCGGAGAACTACAAGTAAATCCTGGCGAAGCCGTCGAAAAATTAAAAGGTCCTGCCCATTCACTCGAAATATCCCCAGAACAAATAGCACGAACGTAGAATTTATATTGGCTCGTTGGCTGGAAATTAACAGCAGGATTTGTGGTTCCTGTTGCTTGGTATGATGTTCCTGTAATTGGAGTTCCAGTAGCGCCCAAAGATCCAGAAAAAGGTAAAACTTGAATTTCAAAATTTGTCGCATTTCCTGGATTTGTCCAAGTTAGATTTGCCGAAGTCTGTGTAATCGTATTAGCACCTAAATTAGTAGGGATTAAACATTTCTGCACAATTCTCATGTCATCAACAAGCCACTTATCTCCACCAATCGCAGCTCCGGGCTGAGTAAATTCCATCACAAATGCAACATAAACCTGATTTGTTGGAGAGTAGTAAGCAGATAAATCGACGCTTTTTTCTTCATACACATTGTAAACAGCGGTTAAATCATCCTCAGACCATTGCTGTACTAAAGTGTAAGCTGCTGGATCAGTTTGAGAAGTTGTAGAAATCATTATTTTAAAAATAGTTCCTTGATTCCCGTTTGATAAGGTTCGCGTCCAAAACTTTAGCTCGCCATTTTCTGGAATACTAATCAAAGGAGTAGCTAGAAAATCTTGAGAAGTATTCCCAATCCCAATGTTTTCATTGTTCATATAGGCAGCATTCGCTCCACCATGCACTAGAGGCGGAGTAGGTGGTGTAGTTACGCCACTATTGACGCCCCAACTACGACTAATACCGACTCCATTGTCGAAAACTCCCCAAATACCTGATCCCAAAGACCACTGCTTCGTTGCAATGTTGGGGACCGTACTTCCTTCAAATCCTTCTGAGAATTGCGAGAATCCCGCAAAGGAAAAGAATAGCATTAAAATTAATAAAGTAATTTTTTTCATGTAATGAAAATTTTAATGAGTAATTCGTTAAAAAAAATGTTAATGCGTAAATTTATGATAATATTCTGAAGTGAGAAATTTTTAGATGACATTAACAAACTACATATATTCACTAGAAGTTAATTCTTATATTTGCCCGCAAACGTAAAACATGCTACCAAACTCTCGCGATAAAATATACTTTGCTTCAGATCAACACTTTGGCGCACCAACAGCTGCATTAAGCAGGCCACGAGAACAAAAGTTTATTTTGTGGCTGGATGAAATTAAAAAGGATGCTAAAGCGATTTTTTTACTAGGAGATCTCTTTGACTTCTGGTTCGAATATAAAAAAGTAGTCCCAAAAGGTTTTATTCGTGTACTTGGAAAATTAGCAGAGCTAAAAGATAGCGGAATTCCTATTTATTTTTTTGTCGGAAATCACGATTTATGGATGGACGACTATTTTCAAACTGAATTAGACATCCCCGTTTATCACGACAATAAAGAATTTGAATTTTTTGGCAAAACTTTTTTGATTGGACATGGAGACGGAAAAGGTCCTGGAGATATGGGCTATAAAAGAATGAAAAAAGTCTTTACAAATCCTTTTTCGAAATGGCTGTTCAGATGGCTTCATCCAGACATTGGAGTAGCGTTAGCACAGCATCTTTCGGTGAAAAATAAACTAATCTCTGGAAATGAAGATGTTAAATTTTTAGGAGAAGAGAACGAATGGTTAGTGCAATATGCCAAACGGAAACTTAAAACAAAACACTATAATTATTTTATTTTCGGACACAGACATTTGCCAATGATTATAAAAGTTGGCGATGATTCAGAATATGTGAATTTAGGTGATTGGATTGGATATTTTACCTATGGCGTATTTGATGGTAATAGTTTTGAATTAAAAAAATTTGATTCTTCTATCTAATATCAGACAATCGTAATTGAACGGTGACTTCTCCCTTGTATTCATTTTCGTCAATACAAAATGCTGCTTCAAACAATTTTCTGTTTTTAATACTTGAAAGTTTAGAACCTAAATTAAAACCGATTACTCCAATTCCTTCCGAACCATTTTGCTTTACAAAAGCCTTTAAATGCTCAGAATCTGCACCAATTGTTTTAGCATAACCGGTATCAAATATATTTGAAGCACAGAATATTGGATTCATATTTTCCGGTCCAAAAGGTTCAAACTGCTTTAAAATTCTTAAAAACTTGGGAGTTATATCTCGAAAATCTATTTCGCAATCGATGGCAATTTCTTGAATAAGCAAATCTGGATGAATTGTACTTTTCACTTCCTCCTCAAATGCATTTTTGAAATCATCAAATTTATTTTCTTGCATAGTCATTCCTGCCGCATACATATGACCTCCAAATTGATCCAAATGTTCAGCACAGGCCTCGAGAGCATTGTACACATCAAAATGTTTTACAGAACGAGCTGATGCTGCAAGTTTATCTCCACTTTTTGTAAAGACAATTGTTGGTCGGTAATACTTTTCGGTTAGTCGTGAAGCAACAATTCCTATCACTCCTTTGTGCCAGTTTTCTTGGTAGACAACCGTTGAAAATCTGGACTCTTCTTTATTAATCTTTATCTGGTCCAGCGCCTCAATTGTAATTTCTTTGTCTAGACTTTTTCGTTCGGTATTATATTTCTCGATTTCGGCAGCGAATAATTGTGCTTGGTGAAAATCATATTCACTTAAAAGTTCTACAGCATGAATACCATGTTTTATTCTTCCCGCAGCATTTATACGGGGAGCAATCACAAAAACAACATCGGTAATAGTGAGAATATTCTTTTTAATGCTTCCCATTAATGCTTTAATGCCCGGTCTTGGTTTTGAATTAATTACGTCTAATCCAAATTTGGCCAAAACCCGATTTTCTCCAGTAATCGGAACAATATCAGCAGCTATAGCAGTAGCGACAAGATCAAGATACGGAACCAAATCTTCAATAGTCTGCCCTTTATTTCGCGCAAGCGCCTGAATTAATTTAAAACCTACTCCACAACCACAAAGTTCATCGTAGGGATATTCGCAATCTTCTCTTTTTGGATCTAATACTGCAATCGCTTTTGGCAATGTTGGTCCTGGCCTATGATGGTCGCAGATTATAAAATCGATATTTTTGCTAGTAGCATAATCTATGTGATCACAGGATTTTATGCCGCAATCCAGAGCAATAATTAAGCTGATGCTATTGTCATCGGCAAAATCGATTCCTTTATAGGAAATTCCATAACCTTCATCGTATCGGTCGGGGATATAAGTAGCTACGTTTGGATAGTAACTTTTGAGATAAGAAGCAACTAAAGCGACCGAAGTGGTCCCATCAACATCATAATCCCCAAAAATCATAATGTTTTCGCTATTCGCAATTGCTTTTTCGATACGAATTACTGCCTTAAGCATATCTTTCATCAAATACGGATCGTGTAAATCTGAAAGGCTTGGTCTGAAAAAAGTACGTGCTTCGTCAAGTGTAGTAATTCCGCGCTGCACCAATAATTGAGCAACAACGGTTTCCACTCCAAGATCTTTGGCAAGATTCTGAACTTTTTGGCTATCTGATTCGGATGATTTTTTCCAGCGCATCTGCATAATAAAAACAACAATTTTAAAGATTTGGATCTTTGTTAATTACTGCAAGGTACAGAAAAAGCTGAAGTGAATTCTAAATATATCCCCAGTTTTCGCCAGAAGCGATTCGTCTAATTTGCATTTCGCTTACGCCAAATTGTTTAGCGATCATTTTAAGACGAGTCGTACGGTCGGGATTTGCAAGCATCTTTTTGATCAGCATCACTTTGGTAATCGTGAGCTTCTGTCCATCAAGTTTTCTATTATGCTCTAAAAGATTCTTTTTTGCCTGTATCACGTAAGGGCTTTTTTTGGCGTGCGCCAACATTTGTTCTTTGGTAGCCCACTTTAAATTACTCAAATCATCATTTGCACGGTCGTAATCCAGATGAAGGACAAAAATTTGATCTTCGGATTCTTTGACAAGAAAACTTTCAGCCACCAGGCGGTAGTAGAAATATTGCTTATTCTTTTTTTCCTGATTGTATAATTTGAAATTGAAAGCCCTATAACCGTCGGCAAGGGCGCCATTCAAAATTCGACCGTAAATCATTTCTTCCTTGTAGCTAATGAGTCTTCCTCTATTGGAAATCGCGTACTTGCGTAATGTGTTTGCTGGCATTGCAAACTGTCGAAATTCTTCCTGCGGGTAAAATATAATTTTTTCCATCGTGATGGTTAGATCTTACTATTTAGTGATTGAATCATAAAAATAGTAAATGAATCTCTATAAGGCAGTTGGTTTAACAACTGCTTTAGAAACAATTAACGATAGATAAAGTTCAATTAATTTTCTGAATCCTTTTCTTCAGATTTGGACAGATCTTTTTTGGATGGTTTCCCTCCTACAGTTACCACAATTTCCCCTTTAGCAGGTTTTGCTTCGTAATGCGCAATCACCTCATCAACAGTTCCTCTAAAGTTTTCTTCGTGTAATTTTGATAATTCTCTAGAAACACAAATTTGCCTATCCGCACCGAAGTAGGTTTTGAATTCGGCTAGTGTTTTCATCAACTTATGTGGAGAAACGTAGATAATCATCGTGCGAGATTCTTCGGCAAGCGCCAAAAATCTAGTTTGTCTGCCTTTTTTTTCTGGCAAGAAACC
Source organism: uncultured bacterium (assembly GCA_965366055.1). Taxonomy (GTDB): domain Bacteria; phylum Bacteroidota; class Bacteroidia; order Flavobacteriales; family Flavobacteriaceae; genus Flavobacterium. Next base: position 1,346 of record CBDUDY010000079.1, on the reverse strand, counting down.
TTCAAAAATAAAACGGTCGTTTGGAAGACCGCTATTTACCAAAGCAGGCACAAAAGCGGTTGCTCCAGGAAGACATTCGATAGGAATATCATTTTCTATACAAGCGCGACTGATTAAAAATCCAGGATCTGAAATCGCTGGAGTTCCAGCATCGGAAATAAGGGCAATGGTTTCGCCGGCCTTTAATCTGGCAATGATATTTTCGATGGTCTTATGCTCATTATGCATATGATGACTGTGCATGTGAGTTCCAATCTGATAATGCTTGAGCAGTTTTCCACTAGTACGCGTATCTTCTGCCAATATTAAATCTGCCTCTTGAAGAATCCGGATTGCTCGGAAAGTCATATCTTCAAGGTTGCCAATAGGTGTAGGAACAATATATAATTTCGACATAAAAATAAGAATATTTAAAAAAACTGCTCAGGCAATTCAGTTGTATTATTTAAGAGAATTTCTTTGAAATCACTTCTAAAAAGCGCTCTTCGTATTCTTCTTTTCCTTCCCAATTGCGGTAATCAGGTTTTACCATTTGCTCGATAAACTCCTGGGCTTCTTCCATTGAATTGAAAGTCATCATCTGGGATAAAACTCGATTGTAATCTTCGTTGCTGTTAGCAAAAAGATGCTTTACAAATGCAATTCGATCGTTTAGACCAACAATTATTCCTTTTGAAAGTTTATCGTTTATAGAAAGTGTCCTTGGAGTTTCGTACGGTCTTGGCGTTGGAATAACGATTGGCTGCTCTTTGGCAACTTCCTCCTCTTTTGCAATTGGCGTTTCAAAAATCACTTTTTCTTCAGCTTGCATACGCTCACGTTCCAAATCTGCTGGCGTTACAAAAACTGGATCTTTATAGCTTGATCCTAAAAGATCATCAAAGGTAAATTGTCTAGTTGCCGGAGCAACTTGCTTTTCTATCTCTTTAACTTTATCTTCAACTGGTTTTTCATCTTCTTTTGCAACAAAATCCCAATCAAACGCTGGTTTGAATAATCTTTCTGAAGTGTCAGAATTCTCATCTTCCAAATTGTCTTGCAATACTTCATCATTGGCAATTGCTTCTGCAGTACCAATTTCTAAAGTTCTGACTTGTGTTTCTTCTTCTGAGCCAAATGCTTCAGGAATTTCTAATTCTTCCTCCGCTTCGTCTTTTTTATCTTCTTCTAATTTAGAATCTAAAACTTCGATTTCTTCCTCTTCCGAAACTTCTTTCTCTTCATCTTCCTCCGAAGTGTTTTCGGCAACTACTGCTTCTGAATCTTCTTCTGAATTTTCTTCTACTGCCAATTCCTCGTCTTGGTCCTCAGCAGAAATCTCTTCATCTTCGTCCTCAGCAGAAATC
>CBDUDY010000078.1:0-9629 GCA_965366055.1 uncultured bacterium | reverse complement strand
TGGATTGCTGAACAATCTTTATGAACCCAGGGTTGAAACCCTGCGCTACAATAACATCGTTCCGATGAGATTAGGATTATTAGAATTTGACTTACTCCTTATATTGAATTCAAAATGCTATTCTGAATTACAAATATCGACTTTAAAGCAATTGTGTAGTTTTCCGAATATTTCAGCCCCGATAGAAACGGAAATCCCGGCGTGGGGATTTGCCTTTTGGTAGCAGCGGCGGGAAAGAGCGACCAACGGAAGCTCCTTTCCTGCCCCTGCTACGGCAAATGCCAGCGCCGGATTGTAGAGAATAGCGGGAATAGCTGCCAAAAAATAATTTACGAAAAACGTATTGCCTGAACGGGGGAAATTTTGGTGATGATGTAACTTGGTATCAACAATACTAATAGGCACACCATAAGTGTACCTAAATTGAGCGCGCCGATAAACCACCAATTGATTACTACTGGAGCTTGATTGACGTAATAATTCTCTGGATTGAGTTTAATGACTCCGGTATATTTCTGAATTAATAGCAAACCGACTCCGATGGCATTTCCCCAAAAAAGTCCTCTTATTATTAGATAAAAGGCGTTGTACAAAAATATTTTGCGGATGAAGGCATTGTTGCCACCGAGTGCTTTGAGGATTCCGATCATTCGGGTGCGCTCTAAAATAAGTACGAGCAATGCAACTGCCATATTAATAGTGGCGACGAGAATCATGATTCCGATGATTAAGATGATGTTGAAATCGAACAATTTGAGCCACTCGAAAATGAATGAATATTTATGTGTAATACTTAGTGTATCGAGCGTGGAGCCTATCTCACTATAAATTTCCTGTGTCTTAGCGTCAATCTTCGTAAAATCTTCGACGAAGACTTCAAAAGATCCGATTTCATTTGGTTTCCATTTATTGATTCGCTGCACGTGGCGAATGTCTCCTATTATATAGGTGCCATCAAACTCTTTTAGTCCAGAATTGAAGATTCCTACGATTTTGAAGACCCTGAGGTTTGGACGCTGATTATTTTGATCCTTCATAAAGAAGGTGTTAAAATTATCCCCCAACTTAAGTTTAAGACGATCTGCGAGATATTGGGAAATAATAACTTCGGAATTGAGATCCTGGGATAGATTGGGTTTCTTGCCTTGAATTATATACTCTTGGATATTCTGCCACTGAAAATCTTTACCTACTCCTTTAAAAACGATTCCTTCAAATGCATCTTCGGTGCGGATAATTCCAGCTTTGGAGGCAACAGCTTGAATATGGGAAATTCCCTCTATATTTTTGAACTTAGGATAGAAAGGCTGATTGATATCTATAGGATTTACAGACACTTCTGATTGGTTGTCGTCATAGTTCGTGATACTAACGTGGCCATTAAAGGCTGAAACTTTTTCACGTATTTTTTGCTGCAAGCCCATTCCTGCTGCAACTGACACTATCATCATCAGCACACCGATCGCAACGGCAGCGATAGCAATTTTTATAATTGGCGCAGAAATACTACTTTTATACTCTTTGGCGTTAATAAGTCTTCTGGCTATAAAGTGTTGTAAGTTCAAGAGCGTTGCTTTTATTTTGAACGACAAATATACTGAAAGTTTGGGCAGTCCATATTTTGACACCATTACAATTCTAACACAAATTTTATGAATTTTATTTCTAAGTCTACGCTGATCTTCTTACTGAGTATCGCATCATTGCTTTCTTGTGCAAATAGTAAAAAGAAACACAATGATATTGCTTTTGCAAAACCAATTCCAGCGACCAATGTGGAGATTAAAGAAGAAGCGAAAACAGAAGCAATTTCAACCGGCGCTGAAAACTCAAAAAAATATCTTCCGCTTTTGGCGAACAAAAAAGTGGGAATTGTGACGAATCAATCAGGAACGGTTATAATTGCAGACAATACCAAAACAATTAGTTTGGTAGATTTTCTTATTGATAATAAAATTAATGTTCAAAAGATTTATGCTCCCGAACATGGATTTCGAGGAACTGCTGATGCGGGCGAGCATATTGTAGATGGAAAAGACAGCAAAACAGGATTGCCAATTATATCGCTGTATGGCGATAATAAAAAACCAAAACCCGCCCAACTTGCGAATATTGAGGTAATGGTTTTTGACCTTCAAGATGTGGGCGCTCGATTTTACACTTATATTTCAACACTTCATTATATTATGGAGGCTTGCGCCGAAGCAAACATTCCGTTAGTAGTTTTGGACAGGCCGAATCCGAATGGAGGAATTGTTGATGGACCAGTTTTGGATATGACATACTCAAGTTTTGTAGGAATGCATCCCATTCCTGTGCTCCATGGAATGACTATGGGTGAATACGCCAAAATGATCAATGGCGAAAAATGGTTGAAGAATAAAGTACAATGCAAATTGACGGTGATTCCATGTGATAATTATTCAAAATCAATGCGGTATGACTTGCCAATAAAGCCGTCGCCGAATTTACCAAATGCTCAAAGTGTGAATCTTTATGCGAGCTTATGCTTTTTTGAAGGGACAAATGTGAGCGTTGGTCGTGGCACTGAAAAGCAGTTTCAGATTTATGGCTCGCCATATTTGAACAAAAGTGGATTTAGCTTTACGCCTCAACCAAATGAAGGTGCAAAAACGCCTCCTTATAATGGTGTCAAATGTTACGGTGAGGATTTGTCCAAATTGGCAAGAGTGAATAAATTAGAATTAAAGTGGTTGCTCAAAGCTTACAATGAAACTGAAGACAAGTCAAAATTCTTTAATGCTTTCTTTACGAAACTTGCAGGATCGAAAAAACTACAAGAACAAATTGAGGCTGGTATGAGTGAAGATGCCATTAGAAACTCGTGGAAAAGTGATCTTGATAAATTTAAAACAATAAGAAAGATTTATGAAATCTATTAAAATTTTTCGGGTAACATTTCTTATTTTAGTGAAAAATTAAGCTAACACCAAAAAAACCAAATTATGAAAACAGCAGAAATACTTTTGAGCTACATGGATAGTCTTCAAGAGATCATTTATATAGTAGACTCTTATATTGAAAGAGGTTTAGAGATAATGAGAAATATTAAAAGGTGGTTGGAAAGAATAATCGATTATGTTGAAAAAGGAATCGATGCACTAGTAGAATCTATTGGTGGTCGCAGAAAACATGTTGAGGATCATCTGACCGAAGATTATTTATTTGTATAATTCACTAATAAGGGCCGTCATTACTGACAGCCCTTATTTTTTTAGATTCTATTTTTTCTAAAGTGGTATTTTCTTTTTCATGGCTTCGACGATGTTATACGCTGCAGGACAAATTGGAATGTTTTGCAAAGTAATAGCTGCAATTTGTTGAAATTTCTGCCGATCTGTATGTGGAAATTCCCGACAGGCTTTTGGTCGAACTTCATAAATGCTACATTTGTTATCATCTCCCAGAAAATGACAAGGCACAGTTTGCAAAACATAATCACTATCCTCATCCACTCTCAGAAACTGACTAATAAATTGCTGTGATTTCATGCGGAAATGTTTGGATATTCTTTCGATATCTGCAGATGTAAAAAGTGGCCCTGTGGTCTTGCAACAATTTGCACAATTGAGACAGTCGGTTTTTTTAAATTCCGCACTATGCAACTCCTGCATTTGATAATCAAGATCGCGCGGTGGCTTCTTTTTTAATTTATCAAAATATTTTTTATTTTCGTTATGCTTATCTTTGGCGAGCTTTGGAAGTTCGTTTAAAGTAGGTTTCAATTTTTGTTTTTTATGTTGATACTGCAAAAGTAAGCACTCGAAGTTTAAAAATTTATACAAATAACATATAATGAAGATTGCATTTCTTCATTGCTCAACATACTATTATGAAAGACCTCTTTGGCAAAGCAATTTTAGATTACCAAACTAACAATAATCCTGAAAATATAATCACCGAGACATCCATTTCTGAAGAAGATGAGATGAGTGTTTCTTATTTGTTTCGATCATTTGAAGAGATGCCGCAGATTGAGCAGAAAGCTTTGAAGTTGGCTTCTGGCAAAGCTCTAGATGTGGGCTGTGGTGCTGGCAGTCATAGTTTATATTTGCAGAAGGAACGTAATCTAAATATTGTTTCAATTGATATTTCGCCTAATGCTGTTTTGGCTTGCGCCGAAAGAGGACTTGAGCAATGTTATGTGCAAGATTTGATGACACTTTCTAGCGAAGATGGAACTTATGATTCGATTCTGTTACTAATGAACGGCTGCGGATTAGCAGGAACTATGAAAAAGCTGCCAGCGTTTCTGCAAAAGCTGAAAAGCTTGCTAAATAAAAATGGACAGATTTTAATTGATAGCTCGGACATCATCTATATGTTTGACGAAGATGAAGACGGCGGAAGATGGATTAGTAACGAAGCTGAGTATTATGGCGAAGTGACTTTTAATATTAGCTACAAAGGTGAAAAAGAGGAAACTTTTGACTGGTTGTATATTGATTATAATACTTTACAAAATGCCGCTTTCGCGAATGGTTTAAAGGCTGAAATGATTATGGAAGGGGATCACTACGATTACCTGGCAAGATTGACACATCTGTAGAAACCATAAAACTTCTTACTTTACGATCTGAAATCTAGAAATGACGCTTTCGCAAAATTGTTTAAACATCGATCTTTGAAATGCTAGCAAGAATCTGTATATCATTCGAGAAAATTAAAAAATTCTGACGACATTACGGATTGTTAAAATCATGATTATAAAAACGTCAGTTATTCAAATTGCGAAAGAAATAGAACAATGCTCAAAAACCGCAAAAAAAATATTTACAGTAAGACTGTTATATTCAATTCGCGGAGCTACTTATTCCTTTCTTAAGGAATATTCAAAAACTTATGCGTCTGTAATGATATTCTCCATTTAGGATTGTTCATAACATAATCTACAATGAGCGGTGTCATTTCGTCACGCTTACTCCACTCTGGCTGTAGGAACAGAATTACGTTCGGATTTGTTTTTGCAGCTTGCTCTTCGGCAAAAATAAAGTCGTGTTTGTTGAAGATAATTACTTTAAGTTCGTCAGCTTTTTCGTAAACGGATTCTGTCGGCAGTTTATTTTTCTTTGGCGATAAGCAAATCCAATCCCAAACACCAGAAAGCTCGTACGCTCCCGAAGTTTCGATGTGAACTTTCATTCCTTTTTCTTTAAGCTTTATCGTAATTGGATCCATGTTCCACATTAGCGGCTCGCCACCTGTTATGACTACAGTATTTGCTTGCTGCGTTGCAGTAGAAACCATCGCATCAATATGAGTTGGAGGATGCAAGTCTGCATTCCAACTTTCTTTAACATCACACCAATGACAACCTACATCACACCCGCCTACGCGAATGAAGTATGCGGCAGTACCGGTATGAAATCCTTCTCCCTGAATAGTATAAAATTCCTCCATTAATGGGAGCATTACACCTTCATCTATTTGACTTTTGATTTCTTTTGACAACATAGTTTTTTAATATTTTGCAAAGGTATGCAATTGAAATGGTAGAATCTGTAAGATTAAGAAATCATTATTTCACATATTAGTATAGTTAAAACTTAATCACCGCTAGACTTGCAGCTAGAATTTAAGAGGTAAAATTTCCAATAATCAGATTGATACTACTTTGGTGCGATGTTTACACCTTTACCTTATTGCCTGGCAATTTCTAATTAATTTTAAAAGTTGAAAACCTTCATTTACCCAACAGTTGATTGCGGGAATAATTTTGCAAGAGCGAACACTTATACACTCGAGCTTTTGCAAACTGCCGATGCACATTCTTTAATGTAGTTTTACGGAGTAAAGGCTACAATAAATATTGGAAACCCACAGCCTCATCTGCGCCACAATAAGAATTCTACTTCTACGAAAAGGCATTGACGACTGTCTATTCCAAAAAATCATTACAGGCGTTAATTTCATTGAATTGCGAAAACAACAAAGCCGACTAAATGCCGGCTTTATTTAAAAATATTTTATTATAATCTTATTTCAAAGACTGAATAGATTGCGTTGCATAGTTATTTGCAGGATCTAGCTTCAAAGCCTTATTGAAATATTCAATAGCTTTTACTTTGTCTGAATTTGCGTAATGTGCACCGATATTGTTGTAAGCTTCTACTGCTTTTACTTTATTAGCCTCCAACTCTTCCGGCCCTTTCTCGTTAACTACTTTCAAGAAATCTTCGTAGTACTGAGCCATCATCTCGTCATTTTCTAATAATTTATTAGTTCTAGCTCTAAACAGGTAAGCATCTGCGGTAGTTGGAGACGCAGTAATTACATTTCCGAAAGCCTTGTCCGCTTTTTCAAGTGCAACTTTGTCAACTTTTACTACTTCTTTCCTCGTGTTCGCGTAGTAAATAGAGTTCCCCAAATATAAGTTATCAATCAAGAAATTTGGCGATTGAGGATTAGTAGTTGCAATTTCAAAAATCGCAGCCGCTTTGCTAAAGTCTCTATTAGAATATGCTTCCTGACCTAACTCATTAAGATCAGCAGATGTTGTTGGCTCAAGTTCTACCGCTTTTTTGATATCAGCGATTCCTTTGTCATACATCGCGCTATCAACTTTACCTTCTACTTCAGAAGATTTTTTGATCTTAGCCAAACCTAAATACAAGTAATCACGACCGATAATCTTGTTGCTAGGATTTGAAATGTATTCGTTTAATGATTGAATAGCAACATCAGTATTACCATTTTCATAAGCTGAATACCCTAAATAACGTTTAATTCTAGGGTTTACCTTATCTAATTTTTGCATTGCGATTGCTTCCTGTTCAAGCGCTTTGTAGTCTTGTGCAAGAATCAAGAAATCTGCGTGGCGCATTCTAGAATCTAGCGAGTAATCTGTTAAAGACATATACTTATCGTAAAATCCTAAGGCAGTTTTGATGTTTGCTTCAAATTTACTTTTGTCATTTGCTCCCCACTTATAATAAGTTTCAGCAAGTTCACGATATACAGGTCCGTAATTTTGATCAATTGCAATCACTTCATTGAAAGATTTTATTGCTTCGCTATATGCTTTTGCACCTTTAAGCAAAACACCTAATTGCATTTTCGCACGTAGTAATTTGCTGTCTAGTCTAAAAGCATTTCTGTAATTTGAATATGCTTCATTCTGATTACTTAAACCAAAGTATGCATCACCAAAAGCAAGATATACTTGAGCATCTTCTGGATTTGCGAGCTTTGCTTTGTTCAAAACTTCGATAGCTTTGTTAAAATTAGGCTTATCAGCATCCATATATGCTCTTGCAACGTACACCAACTCTTCAGTATCTTTACGCTTCATCTTCTGCGTTGCTTGATCAAAATTTGTCATAGCTGCAGCAGCATTATTATTGTTTAGTGCAATTTGCCCCAAACCGATGTAGTTCATTTTATTGTCTTTTCCTGCTGCAAGACCTTTATCAAAGTAAATTTTAGCCGAATCAACTTTTTCTTCACGTAAGTACTCACGACCTAAAAGATATGCGGCTCTTCCATCATTTGCATTTGATTGCAAAATTGATTTCAACATAGTTTTGGCACTATCATATTTCTCTGCATCGACAGCTTTTGCTGCTTGATTAATATCCTGTGCATTCATAACAAATCCCGTAGCTAGTAGGGTCATTGTAAACATTTTCATCTTTGTATTATTCATAATGATATTTATTTCTTTTCTACGTTAATTGACTTTCTAAGTATTAAATTTCGCCCTGGCATTCTCGTTGGCAGCAAACCAGCTTTCAAAATTATTCTTTGTCCGCGTTCACCTGCAATAAAAGATGCGAAGCCCATTCCTAGACCAGCCTTCCCTTGGCTATTGATTATAAACAAATCACGTGCCAAAGGATAAGTACCTTCCGCCAGGTTATTTTGAGTTGGAGCAATGTAGCTCTCGGAATTCAGACCTTTAACGCTGAGTACTTGAATGTTGCCAATATACTCTTGCATGTTTTTAGAAGGCTGTAAAATCCAATTTATTCCTATGACACCAATCATTCCCTTATTATCTGAAACATACTTGACAACTTCATCATTGGTTTTGAATGAGTAAACATTTTTTGGTGTTTCTCCGCTGATCTTTGCCTGCTCTAACAAATTACGCGCTATACTAGAATTTAAATTATCGAAGACAATTCCATCAATTCCAGATACTTTTTGACCTTTCAAAAAACTTATAACATCTGCCAATGCCACAATCGAATCATTATTAGATTTGTGAGCTATTAGCGCAATTGCATCAGTAGCAAATTTCGTTACTTTCGGAGTTACTTTTCTAGTCTTAAAAGCATCCATCTCCTTTTCATTTAATTCACGAGCTAGAATAGCTATTTGAACGGAATCTTTAAGTAGTGCATTTATTACTTCTACTTCTGACTTAGGCTCTAATATTATTTTTGCTTTGTAAGCATCTTCGAAAATTTCTACTTGATCTTGCATTACAGGCAGAATACTTTCATCTACAGCAATTACTGCTTCACCGGTAAGAACAGTTTCTTTATCTTCTTCTTTATTCTTGCATGAAACAGCGGCAAGAATTACAAACGAACATGCTACAATTTGGAATATTTTTTTCATGATAAAATTTTTTAATTAATTATTTAAAAAACCGTAAAAACCGCACAAACGCGTAGACTATGAGTACTAAACCAAATGCCATTCTATACATCGGATCCATCGCGAGTGGAAATTCTTTCCAAAATATTACAATAAGTCCAAGTATAAGATATATTAGAAAAAACAAAATACCTATAATGAGAAGAAATCGCTCTTTGGGCGATTTCTTCATTTCATTTCTTTCAGAAAATGTGCTCATTAAAAAGCAGATTGAATTGCAATAGGCAATGAATATTGTACTCTTACCTTCTTACCATTCTGTTCTCCTGGAGACCATCTTGGTGATTTTTTAAGGACTCTGATCGCTTCTGCTCCAGTTCCAAAACCAATGTCTCTAATTACTTTAATGTCAGTAAGAGTTCCGTCTTTTTCAATTACGAAAGTTACTAAGACTTTTCCTTTTAATCCTTCTTCTTCCGGAGCCTTGTAGTTGTTACCAACAAACTTGAAAAAGTTTGCTAAACCTCCTGGGAATTCAGGTTTTTGTTCGATACCTGCTGTGTTGTAAATTTTGTTATCATTATCTCCAACCGCATCAATTGGACCTTTACCTACTGGTTCGATGGTCAATTTAGCATCAGGATCACCTTTTATAGTCTCGTCTCCAATTTGCTTTTTGACGATATCTTTTATTTTTGGCGGTTCTTCTACAACTTCCTCTGCTTTAGCAACTACAGGCTTCACAAATTTCACTTGATCAACACGCGGAGGTGGCGGAGGCGGTGGAGTAAGAGGCACAATAGGCTCTTCAATTTTCTTAGGCGGCAATTTTATAGTAGTCACCTTTATGTCCATATCCTTTTCGACAATGTCTTTCTCTTTTCCAATAAAGTCAGAGATCATAGGAGTTGCAACAAGAAAACTAAAAATACATGCACCAATTATTAGTGCTTTAATAGTTGTCTTTGAATTTTCGGTTCTCAATTCATACGCCCCGTATGCTTTGTTTTTCCCCTCAAAAACAAGGTCAACCCACTGTCTTTTTAAAATGTCTAATTTCATTT
>CBDUDY010000077.1:0-9634 GCA_965366055.1 uncultured bacterium | reverse complement strand
ATTATTTTTTGCAGTTACTTTTGTCTTAAATAGAACAATGTCTGTCGAAGGTGGACATTGGGCGTGGAGCTCATCGCTGCGTTTTTTCTGGATGGTTCCGTTTTTATTAATTCTAGTTGCTGCGAGAAAAAATCTCAAACCATTATTACGAATAATGAAGGAGGAGCCATTAAAATGGATTCTTTGGAGCACCGTTGGTTTTGGAATATTCTACGCTCCTCTAACTTTTGCCGCCGCTTATGGTCCATCCTGGCTCGTTGCAAGTACGTGGCAAATTACGATTGTTGCCGGAATGTTACTATCGCCGTTGATTAACAAAAAACGTTTCAAAAACACCATTTCATTACAAGCCTTGTTATTTTCTCTAATCATTTTGTTAGGAATTGCCATAATGCTCATAAGTCAAGCAAAGTCGGTTTTAACTCAAGAATTACTATTGGGAACGATTCCAGTTTTGATTGCTGCTTTTGCGTATCCTTTAGGTAACAGAAAGATGATGGAAGTTTCGGATGGAAAACTAAACGCCATTCAGAGAACTTTGGGAATGACCATCGCAAGTTTGCCGTTTTGGATTTTAATTTCTATTTACGGAATTTCGGTCAATGAATTTCCTACCGAAGTGCAAGTGTACCAAACCTTGATTGTTGCAATTTGTTCGGGCGTTATTGCCACAGTATTGTTTTTTATGGCGACAGACAAAGTTCAGAAAGATGAAAAAGCGTTAGCATCTGTAGAAGCAACCCAATCTGCCGAAGTTGTCTTTGCGCTAATCGGTGAAATTATAATTCTAAATACTGTATTACCAGATAGCTATTCGATGATTGGAATCGCATTAGTAATTATTGGAATGTTGCTACATAGTTTTAAAAGAGAAAAGGTTAAAATCGAAGACGGATTAGAAAAACTCCTATAGAGTGTGTAGATTAAAAGGTAAGTTTTTCTTCTTTTCACCTAAAATTTATTTTTAGTATTTTCTAATAATCAAATACACAGTTGCCAAACCTGCGGTAGCTAAAATTATAAATAATCCTTCCAAATCTTCATGTATTAATCTCAAACAATCTTTGAAAAGATTGATGATCGAAAAAACGAGTAAGCAGGCTGAAAAGAAAAATAAGGTGTCGGCAATCATCACAACCTCTTTCTTAGAATCTCCTAATTCATTTTTCGGTTCATCGCTGTATCCTGCAACTAAGTTGTAGTGCTTTTTGTATTTAACCAAATAGGCTAGATATGCGATTATCGCCGCAAGAAAATTTATAAAATAAACATAGCGCGTAAAAATTATTAAATAAAGTGCTTGTTACTAATTTAATACTTTTTTTAGTGGAAATGAAAACAGCGATTGAATAAATAGGGGCTTAGCTCATCTAGATTAATTTATCTTAATTAAAAATAACAATTTTAATAATGAGAATTGTTTTAAAAATTATCTACTTTCGGCAATACTCTATTATACTTATGTTTTCAAATAACCACCATTCTATGACATTTAAAAAATTAATCTTCATTCTCTCAATGTCCTTGGCAATTATATCTTGCAAAGAAAATCCTCAATATGCAGATGATATGGTTGAGTCTGAGGTAATGGCAATCAAACTTCCGCCTAAAACTCCTTCTGCACCACATATTGATCAGGTAAAATTTGTAAAGCCAGTTGTCGCAAAGGCTGAGGAAGTTGTTGAAGATGAAAATGGTGAACCTAAAGTTGGGTCAGAAGTTGCCTCTCAACAAAAGGATAAAAAAATTATAAAAGATGGAGATATATCCGTTAAAAGTAAAGACATCGATAGCAGTAAAAAAGCGCTAGACATACTTGTAAAAAGTCTTGAAGGTTATTATGAAAATGAAAGTCTGGACAAATATGATGAGAGAATATCTTACACTTTAAAAGTTCGAATTCCTTCTCAGAACTTCGAAAAGTTACTGACTTCTGTCGAAAATGGAACTGACGAACTGCAAAGTAAGAATGTGCAAGCGCGTGATGTAACCGCTGAATTTCTGGATATCGAAACTAGATTAAATAATAAACGTCAATACTTAAAAAGATATCAGGAGTTGCTTTCAAAGGCTGGTAGCGTAAAAGATATTATTGCAATTGAGGAAAATATCAGAAATCTTCAGGAAGAAATAGAAAGTTCCGTTGGACGTTTAAAATACCTTGGTGATCAGGTTTCCTATAGCACGCTCAATGTGAATCTTTATAGTGAGAAGGATTATGTCTTTAAACCAGAGCCACAAGATAACTTTTGGGAGCGTTTTAAAACTTCGATAAGTGATGGATGGAATTCAATCGTGAGTTTTTTCCTTTGGACGATTGCAATTTGGCCTTTTATCATTATTGGATTTGTGGTGTTGTACTTTGTAAGACCCTGGTGGAAGAAACGCCGTGCTGCAAAAAACGCGTCATAATTTAATTAATTATTTATAATTGGTTGTGCCTTGTTCGGCAGAATAAATTCCGTCGCTACAATATGGTTCGTTCCTACGGGACTTGGATTGTAGCGTTGATTGTTGGAAATCGTGGTTGTCCGCATAAGTTGCGCTGTTACAATATTTTCGTTTTTGCTGGTATGGTATTATTAGATTTGAAACTTTTATCGATGGAAAAAATTCCACCCTACAATAATGATCGTCAACTAGGATTACGACGCAAAGATTTTTATTCAACATCATTATCATTGTAGCAAATTTCTACAATTTAATTTTTGACGCCTTATGTTTTATAGAAGTTTCTTAAATCTTCCAATCTTACTTCCTTTCAATCTCTCAATCTTTCAATTTTTTAATCATTCCATTTATAATAAAAGATATATTTGCATCAAAAAACCGAGAAGCCGAAAACGGGAAAAATAGTAGGCAAAATAATAATTTTAGATTTGAAAAAAATACTACTATCTGCTCTTTTATTGTGTTCTGCGATTTCGTTTTCGCAAGAAACTAAGTTTGGTGCCAAAGTTGGATTTAATATTGCCAAATTAACCGGCGACTTTCCATCTGGAACAAGTTCGGAAGTTCTAACAGGTTTGCATATTGGCGTCCTTGCTGAAATTGGAATTAATCAGAAATTCGCTTTTCAGCCTGAACTACTGTTATCTACTCAAGGTGGCGACATAATAACAACTGAACTTTATGACGGTGGAGATCGCGAAAAATTTAGTCAAACGCCAAAATTGACTTATCTAAACCTTCCTTTAATGTTTAAATATGAGGTGGTAAAAAAACTTAACTTTGAATTCGGACCACAAATTGGTTACTTACTCAGCGCAAAATCAGATTTAGAATATTCTGATACCGGAAATCCTCAGAACAACTCATCAGTAGAGGTTGATTTAATCAAAGATGGTGTTTATCTGTTTGGTGGTGAATATATTCAGGTTGATGCTAATGCCAATAGATTCGACTTTGGTCTGAATGTTGGAGCTTCATATGATTTTACAAGTCGATTCTTTGTACAAGCTCGCTACAATTTTGGTCTTTCAAATTTGGATAAAGACGCTAAAAATAATGTAGAAGTTATCAAAACTAAAAATTCTGTTTTTCAATTTTCAGCAGGATACAAATTCTAAAAAAGGAAACTTATTTTCATAGAAATGCTATTATCAATTTTTTGGTAATAGCATTTTTTTTTATTTTAGAAATTAACAGCTGAATCTTTTCAATAAAGCTTTCTATCCGTAATGACGATCGTGGAAAATACAGAGTTCGAAAACAAATAGTTGTAATTAAATTATTTTTTCAATTTGATTTTTTAGCTTATTTTAATCTTTTAGATGTTTATCATCTTCCAAACTTCCCCAAAAAACACTCAGCCGAAATAAAATGAATTATTTCGGCTGAGCTATTTTAAAATTGAAAAGAGATTTACTGAATCTTCCCAACCATATCTTCTGGTTTTACCCAAGCATCAAAATCTTCTGCTGTAACATATCCTAAGCGAACTGCTTCTTCTTTGAGAGTAGTTCCGTTGGCGTGTGCAGTTTGAGCGATTTCTGCTGATTTGTAGTAACCGATTTTTGTATTAAGTGCTGTAACAAGCATCAATGAATTGTCTACCAATTCTTTGATACGTTTGTGGTTTGGTTCAATTCCTTGAGCACAATGAATATCAAAAGAAACACAAGCTTCTCCAAGTAATTCAGCTGATTGCAAGAAGTTTGCTGCCATTACTGGTTTGAAAACGTTCAATTCATATTGTCCTTGCATTCCGCCAACGGCAATTGCCATATCGTTTCCGATAACTTGTGCACAAACCATTGTAAGCGCTTCGCATTGTGTAGGATTTACTTTTCCTGGCATAATTGAAGATCCTGGCTCGTTTGCTGGAATGATGATTTCGCCAATTCCAGAACGTGGTCCTGAAGCAAGCATACGAACGTCATTCGCAATTTTGTTTAGAGAAACTGCTAGTTGCTTAAGAGCACCGTGAGATTCAACGATTGCATCGTGAGCGGCAAGTGCTTCAAATTTATTTGGAGCAGTAATAAAAGGAAGTCCTGTAAATTGAGCAATATATTCGGCAACTTTTACGTCATATCCTTCTGGAGTATTCAATCCAGTACCTACCGCTGTACCACCAAGAGCAAGTTCGGATAGGTGAGGAAGCGTATTTTTAAGTGCTTTAATTCCGTATTTTAATTGCGCTGCATAACCAGAAATTTCTTGACCAAGTGTCAAAGGCGTTGCATCCATAAGGTGCGTACGTCCAATTTTTACGATGTTTTTGAATTCTTCTGCTTTTTGCTCTAAAGTTTTTTGTAGCTGTTCTACTCCTGGAATTGTAATTTCGACCGTAGCTTTGTAAGCTGCGATGTGCATTCCTGTTGGGAAAGTATCGTTTGATGATTGAGATTTGTTGGCATCGTCATTTGCTTTGACAACTGCTTCTCCTTCGCCAATTTTGAAACCTGCCAAAACTTGGGCACGGTTTGCAATCACTTCATTGACGTTCATATTACTTTGAGTTCCAGAACCTGTTTGCCAAATTACTAATGGAAATTGATCGCTCAATTTTCCTGCAAGGATTTCGTCGCAAACAGCGGCGATAGCATCTCTTTTTTCGATAGAAAGTACACCTAAATCATGATTTGCGTAGGCTGCAGCTTTTTTAAGGTAGGCAAAACCTTCGATGATTTCTCTTGGCATTGAAGCCGCTGGACCAATTTTGAAATTGTTGCGAGAACGCTCTGTTTGTGCACCCCAATATTTATCTGCAGGTACCTGCACTTCACCCATGGTGTCTTTTTCAATTCTGTATTCCATTATTAGATAGATTTTATATTAATGTGAAAATGTTGAATGATAACGTAAAGCCCTAGCCCTGATAGCAGCGGCATCCTTTTTCTTTTTTTCTTAGAAAAAAGAAAAAGATACAGCGGATAGCAGGAGAAAGCTCCAAAAAATGCTTGTTCAAATTTACACATAATTAAGAATCTATAAAAATGATTGTGCTTTTTAATTGCTAAGAAATAATATAACGCTTACATTTGTGTATAATTCAAAAAACTCCGGAAAACATGTTTGAATTTCAACAGTACTTAGGTTTTTTAGTATTCCTTACCGTCTTAACGATGGGATTCTGGGTAATGTTCTTTGTAGTGGGCTTCGTATCCTATTGGGTTGGCGGTGCTAGCTATGAACTTTACAAAGAGAAAAAGGCTAAGAAAAAACTAGAACAGGAAAATCAGCTTTAATTAAATTTAATCTGATAAAAAAAAAGGAAACCAAATCGGTTTCCTTTTTTTATTGCTATTAGCCTTGGTATTCTTCGCCACCGCTTTCATTACTAGGCTGACGAACTTTTTGTCGCTCGGTTTTCTTCTGATTGAATCTGTATGTAACAGATAATAAAATTGTTCTTGTACGCCATTGCATTTCTGATTCGGAGTTAAGAACATTCAAGATATTGGTATCGTATTTTCTAATTCTAGAATTAAAAACATCATTGATATTTAATGAAACCGTTGCTTGCTCTTTAAAGAAATCTTTAGAAAATGCTAAACTTGCAACTCCAATTCCGTAACTTTTTCCTTGAGCTGTGGTAGACGGTCCGTAATAATTAAGGTTGGTCTGCCAGTCAATTTTATAAGGCAAAGTAACTTTTGAACTCAATCTTGCAAACCAAGAAACGGCATTATTATCAAAGTTTTGAGTAACTTCTTGATCGTTAAAATCGGTATAAGTGTAATCTCCTTTTGTATCGAAACCATAGATATTAAAATTAGAATTTAGTTTCCACCATTTATAAGGAGTATAATTTAGAGAAAACTCAAATCCATAGCGAAAACTTGTAGCAAGGTTTATAGGAGTTGTAATAATAACCGGAGTTAAAATTCCACTTCCTTGTGAATCTGTGCTAACAAAATCTCCAGATTCTGTACGTATAAATTGAACAGACTGAGTTGTTTTATTAACGTAAAGCGAAGTATTGAAGGTAACTTTGTCCCATCTTTTTAGATATCCTAAATCGATTGCATCGGTGTAAGAAGCATTTAAATCTGGGTTTCCTTTAAATAAATTGATGTTACTCGAATAGTTCGAAAATGGATTAATCATTCGACCACGAGGTCTTGAAACTCTTCGGCTGTAACTTAGTGACGTACTAGACTTATCTGAAATTTCGTAGGTTAGGAATGCAGAAGGGAAGAAATCTTGATATGATTTAGTATTGTAATCTTGACTAGTGATCTGATTGATATTCACTTTTGTAGCTTCGTATCTAAGGCCAAGAAGCACAGAAAACTTATTGAATTTTGTTCCAAACTGCGTGTATAACGCATTGATGTTTTCTTTGTATTCTAAAGTATTTGAATAACGCTCATCGCTGATGTACGTATTGTTTGAAATATCTAATGTATCAACTTCATAAATTGTATACAGATTGTTGAAATCTCCTTTGTAACCAGCTTCAAATTGACTGTTTTTACCAAAAGGCAAAACATAATCAGCTTTGATAGTATTGCGAGATTCTGTTTGATCGTTAAAAGTTGTTTCGGAAGCAAAGTTGATATCAGAATTGTCTTTGCTACCTTCTTTAGAAAATGATCCATCAATGGTGAAAATATGACCATCTTTCGCAAATTTCTTTTCGAAATTCGTTGCGTATTCTAAATTGTAGTCTTTATTATTGGCATCGTTGAAACGCGCAGTTGTAAATTGGTAATTTTTTGCAGCATCATAATTGTCGTAGTAGACATCGTCAGGATTTTCTCCTTTAGATTTACGAATATTGATGGAGTTTGTCCAAATTGTTTTGTCTGCTAGAAACCATTCTAGACCTACCGTTGAGTTAAAACCTTTGTTTAGTCGCTCATTTGTGCGTCTGTCGGTAATATAATTTCGAACACTTCCGTCTGGATTCAAGTACTGAGTTTCGGTACGACTGTTTCCGTTGCTTGTTCTATAATTGTATCCTGTACTAGTGAAAAGGTTGAATTCTGTATCACGAAAGTTCAAATTTGCCGAAAGACCATAATTTTCAGGATCACCAACAGTACCAATTACGGTACCGTTAAAGCCATTACGCTTTCCTTTTTTCAATATTATATTTAATATTCCAGCACCACCCTCAGAATCGTATCGAGCAGATGGATTTGTAATAACTTCTACTTTGTCAATTGCATCGGCCGGTAACATTTTGAGCGCTTCGGCAACATTTATCGCTGTGGAAGGACGTCCATCAATAAGAATTCGGACACTTTCATTCCCACGAAGGCTAATAGACCCGTCAGAATCTACAGTAACTGATGGAATATTGTCAAGCACATCGCTTACAGTTCCACCCTTTACCATTAGATCGTTTCCAATACTATAAACTTTTTTGTCAAGTTTTATATCTACGGCCGTCGTCTCATTTCTGATCACAACCTCACTAAGTTGAGTGACGTCATCTTGAAGACTGATAGTTCCAAGATTTGTATTGCTATCAATTTTGCGAGCTTTAAGATCCACAACTCTAAAAGATATAAATTCGATACTAATATCATAAGTACCAGTCGCTATTGGCACATTAAATTCTCCTTTATCATCTGTAATACCTCCTGAAACTGGAGTTTTACTTCCTATTTGAAAAAATGTTACGGTTGCATATCCCAAAGGTTGCTGTGATGATTTTTCTACAACTTTACCAGTTACATTAACTGAAGCTCCTCGTGGAGTTTGCGCAAATAGCTGTGCGCTCAGCAAAAAAATCGAAGCTAAAAATGTTATTTTTGATAGATTCATTAAAATAGTTTTATATTATCGGTGAGTTCGCCAAAAATAAGAATTACGTTCAGCGACAACTGCCAAATAGAAGTTAAAACTACTTGTTTTTAGAGGATTTTATCAATATTTTCAAGGGGTCTGCCAATTACTGCTTTATTTCCATTCACAATAATTGGTCGCTCTATCAAAATTGGGTTTTGTGCCATCGCACTAATAATTTCATCTTCGCTAAGTACTTTGTCTTTATAAACTTCTTTCCAAATTTTTTCGCTTTTGCGAATAAGATCTTCAGCAGGAATTTGGAGTTTTGCTAGGAGTGCTTTGATTTCTTCGAAACTAAGTGGATTATCAAGATATTTGATAATTTCGTAAGGTTGATTTAATTCCAAAAGAAAATTTTCGCAGATGCGGGATTTTGAGCATCTTGGATTGTGGTAAATCTGAATCATAGTTTTAAGATTTTGTTGGGCAACAAATTAAGGCAATTTTCAATACTTTTACCTTCGAACTTTAGCTGATATTTTACTTAGCGGCTAATAAAATTATAAATTTAGATATATGTTTATACAGCAAGCAGTTAATGGCGAAAATAAGTTTTGGAAGTATTTAATTGGTTCTGTAGTCGTAATTGCTGCAACCTTTATAGGACAACTTCCGCTAATTGTAGCATTGTTATTAAAAAGTTTTGGATCCGGAGATGCTTTTCCAACAACAAATGAGGAAGTAACTAAATATCTTGATTCAAATTTAACCTTATTTCTTTTACTACTATCTTTCGTATTTGCTTTAGCGGCATTATTTGGCTGGCAAAGAGTCATTCATAAACAGAGTATTAGAAGCCTAACGACAACTAGAAAAAGCATAGATTGGGGAAGGATTATTTTTGCTTTCGGAATTTGGGCGGTTTTCCTAATAGTAATTACAGGTGCAGATTATATTATGCAACCCGAAATTTATGAACTAAATTTTCAGTTAGTGCCTTTTATAATATTGACGGTCATTGCAATTATAATGATACCTATTCAGACAAGTACTGAAGAGTATATTTTCCGAGGTTATCTGATGCAAGGCTTCGGAATTCTTGCTGGGAATAAGTGGTTTCCACTACTTATGACATCACTAATTTTTGGATTGATGCATATTGCCAATCCAGAAGTTAGCAAAATGGGCTATATCATTATGATTTATTATATCGGTACAGGACTTTTCTTAGGTATTCTTACCCTAATGGACGAAGGTATCGAACTGAGCTTAGGATTTCACGCCGCGAACAATCTTATCAGCGCTTTATTAGTCACATCAGACTGGTCAGCATTCCAAACAAATTCCATTTTGCGTGATATGTCAACACCTAGCGCAGGCTTTGACGTGATACTTCCGGTGTTTGTAATTTTTCCGATTCTTTTATTTATCTTTAGTAAAAAGTATG
>CBDUDY010000076.1:0-9655 GCA_965366055.1 uncultured bacterium | reverse complement strand
ATTAGAAACGTGCTCAATGAGAACGTCAAAAAACTTGGTGATGAAGGAAAAGAACTTCTAACGCGTAAATTACGTCACCTAAAAATCACGATGAGTGAAACGGTGGTAAATGAATTGGTGAATTTCTTTAGCTTGAAAACGAGTTTAGATTTATTCTATCGCGTTGGAATTGGCGCAATCGAAAATGCCCAACTAAAAGAATACGCTTCCAAGAAAAGTAATTCTTTTATCAATTTCTTCAAGAATAAAATCAAACGTGCTCCGAGCGAAAATCATGATATTAACGCACCAATTATCAGCAATAATTACGATATGCTGGTTTTTGGAAAAGAGCAGGATAAGCTAGATTATACTTTATCAATCTGCTGTAATCCTATTCCTGGCGATGATGTTTTTGGTTTCGTAACTATCAACGAGGGCATCAAAGTTCATAGAAAAGATTGTCCAAATGCGATAAGTCTTCAGTCTAATTATGCTTACCGAATTATGCAGGCGCGCTGGATTGATTCTTCTCAACAGGAATTCAAGGCTATTTTAAATGTGACCGGAATGGACACTTTAGGACTTACAAATCAGTTGACAAAAGTGATTTCCAATAATATGCACGTAAATATTCAGAGTATTTCTCTGAGTGGAGATGCCGGAATTTTTAATGGAAAAGTCGCAGTAATTGTGCGAAATAACGCCATTCTGACGAAATTGATTGAGAATATCAAGAAAATTGACGGTGTTGATAAGGTGACGAGGGTTTATAAGAATTAGCTTTTAGCCTTTAGCTGTTAGCTTTTAGCTGACTGCTGACTGCTGATAACTTTTAGCAAAAAACAAAAACGACTTTTAATAATAGAAAAAAATTAGAAAATAATCATTCAATATTTTTTTAAACTGACTGCTGAATGCTTATAGCTAACAGCTAATTGGCTTTCGCCAAATACATTCAGACCGCTTAAAACTGGACTCGCGCTATTAAGAGATTCTCGTTGTATCGGGCGCTGCTATCTTACAAAAGAAAACTAATTGAATTTCACCTTTTTTGAAGTTATAATTGATAATTTACGCTTAATTGCTGCGAATTGAAGTTTCGCAAAACAAAATATTCAAAATGCACAAATTTGTTGTTTTATTGGTTCTTCTTATTTCTTTTAATAGTTTTTCACAACAGAAAAATATTTTGGACGAACCAAAAGTTGATGAAAGAGTTGAACTTTTAAGTATCATATTTAGACTAGCTGGTGCAGAAGTTTATAATTCGACAAGATTTAAGCTATACACAGATAGGATAGAAAATCATTTTGAAAAATATAACAATCACGAACTAATAGAATTTGTGAAAATTATTAGTGAAGAGAATGGTATCGGTTATGATGGGGTGATGAGGATGGCCGTTCACTTAGGCCCAGCTCCAGAATTTATACCTGTAGTAAATTTCACCGATTCTATTCCAAGCGAAAGATGGGGAAAAAATAATTCTGAAAAATTCGTAAAACTTCTCCGAGATTTTTACATTAATACAAATTTCAAAGAATTCTACGCCAATAACGCAGACTTATATAAAAGTGCACGTAATAACTTTCTTCCTATCTATCAGAATATTGATTTAGAATGGTATAGATCTTTTTATGGAAAAGAACCAAATGAACAGTTCATTATTGTAAATGGGTTAGGAAATGGTGGCGCAAATTATGGCGTAGATGTAGTTTTTAAAGACAAAACTAGAGAAGTTTATGCAATAATGGGTACTTGGACTGTGGATAGTTACGGAATGGCGGAATTTGGATTCAACGATTATTTCCCAATACTAATACACGAATTTAATCACTCTTTTGTAGATAATCTAATCGGTAAAAACATAAAACATTTTGAAAATTCAGGAACAGCACTTTATGATGTTGTAGGGAAACAGATGGCAAATCAAGCATATGGTGACTATAAAATAATGCTTTCCGAAGCCTTGGTGAGAGCGGCAGTAATTCGATATATGAAAGACCACAATTTTGAAAAAGAAATCATAGATAAAGAAATTCAAGGTCAAATAGATAATGGTTTTCTTTGGATCAAAGAATTAGACAAAGATTTAGAAAAATATAGCAAACAAAGAAAAAAGTACCCGACTTTAGAAAGCTATATGCCTCAATTAATTATAGCTTATGATCGATACGCAAAAAATATTAATTCTTTAAAAAACCATCAGAAATCTTAGGCGTAGTTTTAGACTATCGGCCGTGAACTGAAAACTTTGAATAATTAACTAAAAACAATGCTGTCTTTAAAAAACGCCCGGCCAACGTAGTGTTAAACTTGAAAGTGCTTTGGTAAA
Source organism: uncultured bacterium (assembly GCA_965366055.1). Classification (GTDB taxonomy): domain Bacteria; phylum Bacteroidota; class Bacteroidia; order Flavobacteriales; family Flavobacteriaceae; genus Flavobacterium. Next base: position 7,338 of record CBDUDY010000076.1, on the reverse strand, counting down.
GGAAATTCCACAATATACCTTCCGCGAAAGCGTAATAGCTTACAATGTACAGTTTACAGTTAACAGAGGCAAACTGTAAACTGTTAACGGAAAACCGTAAACTCCACAAACAATTTTCTTCAAAATTTTTGCCACAAAAAAAATAGAGTTACCTTTGCGGTTATGACATCTATAAACGCAGATAGCAGTAGCAATCAGGAAACTGTAAAAAATGTTTTTACTAAATATCTTGAAGCAAAAGGGCACCGAAAAACACCGGAACGATACGCGATTTTGCAGGAGATATACGATACTGCAGAACATTTTGATATAGAAAATCTCTATATCAAGATGAAAAACAAAAATTATCGTGTAAGTCGTGCAACCTTATATAATACTATTGAGTTGCTTCTTGACTGTGGATTGGTGCGTAGACATCAATTTGGTCAAAATCAAAGTCATTATGAAAAATCGTATTTTGACAAGCAGCATGATCACCTAATCATGACTGATACCGGCGAAGTAGTCGAATTTTGTGATCCACGTATTCAGATTATCAAACAAACAATAGAAGATATTTTTGGAGTAGATATTCACAATCACTCCCTATATTTCTATGGAACTAAAAAGGTGGAAATTATTACATCAATTGACGAAGTGGTGATGAAACCTCTTAAAAATATTTAAACAACACAACAAACACACACAAATGGCTGTAGACTTACTACTAGGATTGCAATGGGGCGATGAAGGCAAAGGAAAAATTGTTGACGTACTTACCTCAAAATACGACATCATCGCACGTTTTCAAGGTGGACCAAACGCGGGACATACTTTGGAATTTGACGGGATTAAACACGTATTGAGAACGATTCCTTCTGGAATTTTTCACGAAAGCTCTACCAACGTAATTGGAAATGGAGTTGTAATTGATCCTGTAGTATTGCAAAAAGAGATTGATGATCTTGCCAAATTTAAAATTGACATAAAGTCTCGTTTGATAATTTCGCGTAAAGCGCACCTAATTTTGCCTACACACAGACTTCTTGATGCAGCATCTGAAACTGCTAAAGGGAAAGCGAAAATTGGTAGTACTCTTAAAGGAATTGGTCCAACTTATATGGACAAAACTGGAAGAAACGGTATTCGTGTTGGAGATATTGAACTTGAAGATTTTAAAGAAAGATACCGTGCACTTGCTGATAAGCACGAGTCGATGATTAGTTTTTATAATGTCGCTTTAGAATATAATCTTGCAGAACTTGAAGAGGAGTTTTTTGCAGCAATTGAGTCTCTAAAAGAATTGACTTTTATTGATAGTGAAGAATATTTGCATCAAGCACAAAAAGATGGAAAGAAAATTCTTTGTGAAGGTGCTCAAGGATCTTTGCTTGACATTGACTTTGGAACATATCCATTTGTAACTTCAAGCAATACAACTGCAGCTGGAGCTTGTACTGGACTTGGAATTGCTCCAAACAAAATCAAAGAAGTATACGGAATTTTTAAAGCCTATGTAACTAGAGTTGGTAGCGGCCCATTCCCTACTGAACTTTTTGACGAAGTAGGAACAAGCATGGCAAAAATCGGAAACGAGTTTGGATCTGTTACAGGAAGACAACGTCGTTGTGGATGGTTGGATTTAGTGGCGCTTAAATATGCGGTGCAAATTAATGGCGTTACTCAATTAATGATGATGAAAGGCGATGTGTTGTCTGGATTTGATACATTAAAAATCTGTACGTCATACAAGTATAAAGGAAGCGAAATAGAGCATTTGCCTTATAATATCGAACCTGAAAATGTGATGCCTGTTTACAAAGAATTTAAAGGATGGCAAGCAGATTTAACAGGAATGACATCATATGATGAATTGCCAGTTGAACTGAAAGAATACATCGAATTTATTGAAAAAGAAGTGGAAGTTCCAATAAAAATTGTTTCTGTAGGTCCAGACCGAAAGCAGACAATTATGAGATAAATACTAAAGACGCTTTGAAATTTTCAAAGCGTTTTTTGTTAGTACCAAAATAGTAACTGCCTCGATAATTACTAAGAATTGGACAACTATTAATTTATTGCCAATAAGCCAATTTTGCAGGAGGCTTTTTTATAAATTTGACAAAATTTAACCGACTTGAAAAAACATTTTTTAGCGCTCTTTTTCGCCATATTTTTCTTTGCACAATTTGAGGCTTTTGCCCAAGAGCCGAAGAAGATAATCATCGAAAACTCTGATTTTGTTGATAGAAATGAAGCTACAATGCCAGGTGCACTCTTGCTTACAGGAAATGTTCGTGTAAATCACGACGGCGTTATCATGACGTGCAACAAAGCGTATCTTTTTCAGAATGAGAATTATATAAAGGCTTTTGGCGATGTGCAAATGAATCAAGGTGATACTCTTTTTATGAATAGTGCCTACGCTGAATATAATGGAAATGTAAAAAAAGCGTTGGCTACCGGCAAAGTTGTGATGCGATCTCCGGATATGAATCTTAGCACAGACACCATAAATTTTGACCGAAATATTCAGCAGGCCTATTATAATACCTACGGAACTATCGTAAATAAGGAAAATACTCTAAGAAGTAAATCGGGTCGTTATTATGCGAATGAAAAGAAATATCAGTTCTTAACCGCAGTTACAATTACAAATCCTGAATATCTAATTAAGTCGAATCATCTTGATTACTATACAAATAGTGGTCATACCTATTTATTTGGACCTTCGACGATAACTGGAAAAGATAACTTCATTTATACCGAAAAAGGCTTTTACGATACCAAGAAAAATTTAGCGCTTTTAAAAAGGAAATCATATATAAAATACAAAGATCGCAGAATAGAAGGTGACAGTATTTACTACGATAGAAATAGAGAATTTGCATCGGCAACTAATAATGTAAAGATTACAGATTCTATAAATAAGGGAATAATTAAAGGTCATTATGCCGAAGTCTATCGAGCGCAGGATTCAATGTTTGTTACGAAAAGAGCGGTTGCAATAAACTTGGTCGAAAATGACTCGGTTTATATTCATGGCAAAGTATTGATGGTAACAGGAAAACCTGATAATCGCATCATTCGAGCGTTTAACAATGTTCGATTCTTTAAGACTGACATGAGCGGAAAGTGTGATTCTATTCATTCAAACCAAAGATCTGGTCTAACCAAAATGATTGGAAATCCTATTTTGTGGAATTTCGAAAATCAGATGACTGGAGATGTAATGCATTTAATCGCAAATACTAAAACTGAAAAATTAGACTCTTTGAAAGTATTAAACAATGCTTTTATTATTTCGAAAGACACAATCGGCGACGGTTTTAATCAGGTTAAAGGACTGAATTTATACGGGAAATTTCGAGAGAATAAATTATACGAAGTTGATGTCGTCAAGAATACAGAAGTGGTTTTCTATATGCGAAATGACGATCAAGAACTTATCGGAATTAATAAAAATGTAAGTAGTAGCATCAATATGCAACTCGCCGATAATGCTATTGAAAGTATCACTTTTTTTAAAACTGTAGAAGGCGATATTTATCCTGAAAAAGATTTGCCCGAAAACGCTCGCAAACTTCGAGGTTTTATTTGGCGTGGCGACGAAAGAATAAAGACAAAGGATGACATTTTTACGGACGAAGAAAATGTGATGCACGAGAAAATTCAGTCGCAGCAGCGACTTGATGATCAGAAGGAGCAAGTTCCGATGGAAGTTCGCAAAGAAACTTTAGAATACGACAAGAAGAAAAAGAAATAGCAAACTTTGACTATTTAAAAAATTTAGATTACCATGAATGACTTTTTAAAATACCAAGCACAGACTTCCCCATATCCTTTGGGAGTTGAAGTCTCACATGCTGAGGGAGTTTATATTTACGACAAATCCGGGAAAAAATATATTGATTTTGTAGCGGGAGTTTCCGGCACTTCGCTGGGACATAGAAATCAAAAGGTTAATGACGCGATAAAAAATCAGTTGGATTTGTATTCGCATGTAATGGTTTACGGTGAGTATGCACAAGGTCCGGCTGTTGAGTATTGCAAATTATTAGCTTCTCTGCTTCCACCGCAGCTGAACAAAACTTACTTAGTTAACTCTGGGACAGAAGCTACAGAAGGAGCTTTAAAGTTAGCAAGAAGAGTAACTGGAAGAACCCAATTTATTTCTTGCAGGAAAGCCTACCACGGAAATACGATGGGCTCCATGAGTGTTATGGAGCATGAAGAGCGCAAGAAACCTTTTTTGCCACTAATTCCTGATGTTGAATTTATCGATTTTAATAATGAGGCCGATATTCAAAAAATTACCAGCAAAACTGCGGGAATTATTTTAGAAAGTATTCAAGGCGGAGCAGGTTTTATACAACCTCAAAATAACTTTTTGAAAAAAGTAAAACAGCGTTGCGAAGAAGTTGGTGCTTTGATGATTGTTGATGAAATTCAGCCAGGATTTGGAAGAACCGGAAAATTGTTTGGTTTTGAAAATTACGATGTTGTTCCTGATATAGTAGTTATGGGCAAAGGAATGGGCGGCGGAATGCCTGTTGGCGCATTTGTATCATCTACAGAATATATGGATTTGCTAAGTAATAATCCAAAAATGGGCCATATTACAACCTTTGGCGGTCATCCTGTCATAGCGGCAGCATGTCTGGCAACGTTAAAAGAAATTACCGAGACATCGCTGATACCGCAGACATTAGAGAAAGAAAAACTTTTCCGTTCTCTTTTGGTACATCCTTTGATTGAGGAGATTCGAGGTCGGGGCTTAATGCTAGCCGCAATGACCGAGAAACCTGAAATTTGTGATCGCGTTATACTAAAATGCCAAGAAAAAGGCCTAATTTTATTTTGGTTGCTATTTGAACCTTGCGCCATACGGATCACGCCACCTTTAACAATATCAGAAAATGAAATTAGAGAAGGTTGCAAAATATTAATAGAAGTACTAAACGAGGTACAGAATGAACTGTCAATTAGCTAATACTATTTTTTTTGTTAACTAAATTGTTTAAAACAATTTAGGGTTTCGCAGAATCAGTAACAATACTATCTGTAGTTTTAATACAGATAATCTAAAGAAAAAGAGTATGCAACTAAGCAACGAAGAAGAGGATTATAATTTGTCTTTATCAAAATTCGAATCAATGCTTAAAACAAATAAAGTTTTGTTTTTTGATTCGGAAGAATTTGAAGAGATCATACTGCATTATTTGGATATGGGAAAAGTCGCCCTAGCCAAAAAAGCATTGAAACTAGCACTAGAACAGCACCCAAAAAGTACAGGACTACGACTTGTACAAGTAGAGATGATGGTTTATGACAATAAACTTGAACCTGCTGAAAAACTGTTGAATGAGCTATACGCTATAGAACCGAATAATGAGGAAATCTATATTCAGAAAGCGAACATTTATTCTAAAAGAGATAATCACGAGAAAGCGGTAGAATTGCTAAAAACTGCGTTGAAATATACGGAGGATTATGCTGACGTCTACAACTTGATTGGGATGGAATATCTTTTTATGGACAATCTTGAGTTGGCAAAAGAGAACTTTATAAAATGTCTTGAAGAAGATCCAGAAGATCAAGCAGCTTTGTATAATGTGGTTTATTGTTTCGAATTTTTGGACCAGAATACCGAAGCCATTGAATACCTTCTTTCTTATATAGATACAAATCCGTACAGCGAGATCGCTTGGCATCAAGTTGGTCGTCTTCATTATGGTTTGAAACAATATGAAGAATCGATTAGAGCTTTTGAATTCGCAACTTATATTGATGACGAATTTGTAGGAGCTTTTATGGAAATGGGAAAAGCGCAAGAACGCTTAAAACTATATAGTGAAGCAATCGAAAGTTATAATAGAACAATCGAACTTGATGACCCTACCTCCTACGCGCTTTTGCGAATTGGAAAATGCTATGAAAAGTTAGGCAAAAAAGCTTTGGCAATTAAGTTTTACAACAGAACAGTTCATGAAGATCCATTACTTGATAAAGGTTGGATTGCGATAACTGATTACTATGTGCGCCAAAAAAACTCACAGAAAGCGTTATATTACGTAAATAAAGCGCTTGCTATAGACAATGAAAATTGCTTGTACTGGAAACGTTATGCGTCAATCAACAAATCGATGCATCTGTTTGAAGAGGCTGAATATGGTTATAGAAAAGCTGTTGAATATGGAGATTATTCGCTAGATACTTGGTTGTATTGGGTTGATATACTTCAGTTTTTGGGGGAATTTGAATCAGGAATTCAAACATTGCTTCAAGCTGCAGAATATTTTCCTGAAGAAAACGAAATTGAATATCGTCTTGCTGGATTGTACTATTTGATTATGGAGCATGAAAAAATGGCTTTTCACTTTTGTAATGGACTGCGTTTAAACTACGAAAATCGTACGATCATAAAAGATTTATTTCCAACGGTTTGGGAAAGTCAAATGATTAAAAATCTGATTATTCAGTTTAAAAAATAAAAATATTTTAATTACTTTTAAAAAACTGATACTTCACAAAAGTGTCAGTTTTTTTTATTTATATAAATCGGGATTATGAAAGTCAAATTTGGTCTTATTGGAAGAAATATACACTACTCCTTTTCAAAATTATATTTTGCCGAAAAATTTGCCACGGAAGGTTTTGAAAATTACGTTTACGATAATTATGACATCAAAAATATCGAAGATTTAAAAACTGTTTTGATGAAACAATCAACTCTCAGGGGACTTAACGTTACGATTCCTTATAAAGAGAGTGTTATATCGTTGCTCGACACACTTTCTAAAAAAGCTAAGAAAATTGGAGCTGTCAACACTATCCGAGTTTCGAAGAAAGGGAAGTTGAAAGGTTATAATACAGACTGGATTGGTTTTTACAATTCTATAAAGCCGTTACTTGAGCCACATCACAAAAAAGCTTTAATACTTGGTAGTGGTGGAGCATCAAAGGCGGTAAAATTTGCACTTAAAAAACTAGGTATTAAAGCAACATTTGTAAGCAGAGATAAAAAAGGCAAGAATACTTTAAGCTATGAGGATTTGGATGAGCAGGCTTTCGCCAAATTTGCAATCGTTATTAATTGTACACCAATAGGCACTTTCCCTAATGTAAACGATTGTCCGCAGCTTCGATATGATTTATTTACAAAGCAACATATTGCTTACGATTTGATCTACAATCCAGAAGAATCTACATTTCTGAGCAAAGCAAAAGATCAAGGCGCGACGGTAAAAAACGGCTATGCGATGTTGGTTTTTCAGGCGGAAGCCGCTTGGAAGATTTGGAATAAGGAAAAGAAATGATTTTTAAAACTTTAGTTTTATAGCGCTGAAAATTTTGCGA
>CBDUDY010000075.1:0-9754 GCA_965366055.1 uncultured bacterium | reverse complement strand
CAGTAAAAGCGCCACCTTCTGCTTGATGCATATTTTGTGCAGCCACATCGATATTTATAAATTCAAGATGGTCCACAGCGGATGCAAGATTTGTAAATGTTGGCGCAACGATAATACGAGTTGTACTTTCGCTCGGAACCAATTCGATTAACTGATTAATTAAATCCTCTGTTTCCTCCGCATTTTTATGCATTTTCCAGTTTCCTGCAACGATTTTTGTTCTCATTATTTTATATTGTTTAAAGTCTCTCTTATTTTATCAAAGTCCGTTTCGATTGCATTGTACAATGCGATTTTCCCATCTTTATCTACTACTATATAACGTGGAATCCAGTTTACATCTAGCGATTTGGCAAATGCACCTTTCATTCCTTCTTCTGCCCAAAAATGCTCACCTTCAATTTCATGTTGTTCGATTCCTTTTTTCCAAGCATCAGCATTTTTATCCATCGACAAGAAAATGAATTTTACTTCTGGATCTTCAGCTTGTAATTCTTTGATCTTCGGCATTGCTTTGACGCAATCTGAACACCAAGAAGCCCAAACTTCTATAACGATAGTCTTGCCTTTATGTTTGTTTAACACTTCAGAAAATGCGACTTTACTTCCTTTCAAAGTGACTAGCTCGTGCGATAATGCTTCCGCTGAAAACGACTTTCTTTCTACTTTCTTTTGGCCACAGCCAAAAATAAAAAATGCTACAAAAACAGATAATAAGTATTTCATTTAATTATAATATTAAAATTTCGAACAAATTTAACTCAAAACAATTTTTGGATCTAACCAGGCATAAATAAAATCTACAAGAATATTAATTACCACAAAAGTAGTAGCAATGACAATTACTGAACCCATAATAACTGGTAAATCTAGATTATTCAAAGCTTCTACGATTTCCTTTCCAAGCCCATTCCACCCAAAAATATACTCTACAAAAACAGCTCCTGCAAGCATCGAGGCGAACCATCCAGAAATGGCAGTAATTACAGGATTCATCGCATTTTTTAGTGCGTGTCGCCAAATGATTTGAAATTCACTCAAACCTTTGGCTCGAGCAGTTCGGATATAATCTTGACTTAAAGTTTCTAGTAATGAATTTCGCATAAGCTGAATTACAACTCCCAAAGGTCTAATTCCCAATACAATTGCAGGCAAGATCAGATTTTTCCATTGAATATAACTTCCATTTCCAAAATTATCAACTTCATACAAACTTCCGGTCATGTTGAGATGAGTATAATCATGCAATAAAAAGCCAAAAATCCAAGCAAATAATATAGCCGAGAAAAACGAAGGAACGCTCATTCCCACAGAACTAAATAGCGCAATGAGACGATCTAGTAAAGTATTTTGGTGCAATGCTGAAATTACTCCCAATAAAATTCCAGTTGCAATGGCAATAGCGATTGCTACAAATGCTAGGATAAAAGTATTGGGCAATGTATTGGTGATAATAGCTGAAACTTTTTTGCCACTTTTGCGGAAGCTTTCACGCAGATACGGAGCTTTGAGCGCCAAAGTATAGTTTTGTGCATGAAGTATTTCGGCGGCGTTGTATTTTCCTTCTTTTAAAAAAGTATAATCGTCGGGATTGGTGCTGTGCAGAGAAATAGGAGAGAGGTCATTAATGTAATATAGATATTGAGTGGGTAATGGTTTGTCAAAACCATACTTTTTTTTGACCATTGCGAGCTGTTCTGAATTCTCGTTTTGATCAAGCATCATTCTCGCTGGATCACCAGGGAGAACATTGAAAAGGAAAAAGATTATTGTTATAACTCCGAAGAGGGTTAACAAAGCGTAGCCAATTTTATAGATGAGATATTTGAGCAACTTTCTTTAGGTTTTTAATTTTTTTTCAAAAATATGGGTTTTTGAGAACGCCTTTTTTTCTTCTGGAAAAACCGAACTTTGACGGCAGCAAATATGATAATTACTGCAAAGATCAACAATAGACACCCCGTTACAATATGGAATGTATTGCCTAGCAAAGGAGTTTCCCAAGTGGCAATTTCAAAAAGCATCGCGTAACCAAGCAAGAATGCAAAGACCATCATCAAAACAACTTTGAAAAAATGCTCTTTTAAATATTTTTGAAAATCCTGACTTACGGTGCTCATATAAACTTGAATTAATTATAAATTTACCTTATCGTTTCTACAATTTTAGTTTGTTAATATCATTGTAATGAACCTTTTGTCCAATTATTCCATTGTTGAGAATTACGATACTAGGGTTTGCTCTCTCGATGGTCTTTAACGTTGTTGCGTCACAGAAATAATAGTCGAAGGTAAGATTGTATTCTTTCTTAATTAAAGCAATTTCGTCAGCTCCAGAAGCAGTCATTCCGATTACTTTATAACCTTTTGCTTTAGCTTCTTGATGTAATTTTTCTAATAGTTTCAATCCGTCTTTGTTGGCCAGAGCAAGATCGTACGATATAAACATCATTAATTTAGGCTCGTCAAGCATTTCTTCTGTATAATCAAAATCATCTTTTTCTATAGAGAAATCGTGGATAGCAGGCACAAAACCTTGGCTAATAATTTTATCTTCTCTACTTACAAATGTTGCGCCTTCTGGAATATCCATCAATTGCTTGTCTGTAAATTCGGTATTTGTACCATTTACGTCATACACAAATATCATTTCCACAACGCTCTTAGGTGCATCGTCAGGAATTTCCATTCCTTTGGAGATATTTGTTCCTTCGCTGTAGGCTCTAAAATCTTTGATAGGCAAGTGGCTCAAAACCCAGTAACCCATAAAAATACAAAGTAGCAATGCTACTCCTACAATAATCACTCTAATTTTTTCGCTAAAAAGCGGCTTGATAACTTTGATGTTAATAAGGAGAATTAGAATCAATACTAAAAGTACAATGTCTTTTGAGAAACTTTGCCAAGGCGTAAGTGGCACGGCATCACCAAAACAGCCACAATCTGTAACTTTATTAAAAAATGCAGAGTAGAACGTAAGGAATGTAAAGAATACAATCATTAGCAATAAACTCCATACTGTAAATTTTCTTTTAAAACCTACTAGCAGCATTACTCCGAGAAGCACTTCGATAATGACAGTTATCACAGCAATTGCTAAAGCAAATGGCATCAGGAAAGGTAAATTCAAAACCGTTTCGCCGAAATATTCTTCTAGTTTAAAAGCAAAGCCTACAGGATCGTTTAATTTTACAAGTCCTGAGATGATAAATAAAATTCCAACAAAAATTCGACAAAAGTTAGTTATTATAGACTTCATAGTTAATTATCTTGGTTAAATTTCATTAATATAAGCGAAAACACAGCGTAATTTATCATGTCTTGATAGTTGGCATCAATACCTTCGGATACTAATGTTTTGCCGTTATTGTCTTCTATTTGTTTGACACGTAGTAATTTTTGTAGAATCAAATCAGTTAATGAACTGACTCTCATGTCGCGCCAAGCCTCACCATAATCGTGGTTTTTGGCGAGCATCAACTCTTTTGTGAGCGTGATTTTTTCATCATATAAAGCAATTGCCTTTTCAGCACTTAAATCTGGTTGAGTCGCAACTCCAAGCTCTAGCTGAATCAATGCCATCAGAGAGTAATTGATGATTCCAATAAATTCGCTAGTAGCATCTTCTGCAACTTTTTGAACCTCATTTTCTTGCAATCCTCGTATGCGCTGTGCTTTGATGTAAATTTGATCTGTAAGTGACGGCAATCTTAAAATGCGCCAAGCACATCCATAATCGTGCATTTTTGAGAGGAATAAGCTGCGGCAAAAGGTGATTACTGCATCATATTCGGCAGAAGTAGTATTCATTATTTAGTATATTTGTTCTGAATTTTTTCAAAAATAAGAATAATTTAGCCAATACTCGTAGCCATTGCTCATTATAACGTTTGGGACCTCAATTCTACGAGAATTAAATTAAAACACATCCTAATTCTAATGACTATAAACTGTAAAGGACAATTAATTGATCTCACCATACCTAAGGTAATGGGCATATTGAATGTGACACAAAACTCATTTTACGACGGGGGAAAATGGAATTCTTTGGACAGTATTGTAGATCATGTCGAGGAAATGATTGCCGCTGGTGCAACATTTATAGACGTGGGCGCCTATTCTAGTAAGCCTAATGCTGAATTTATGACCGAGAAACAGGAGTTAGAACAAATTCTTCCGATTATTAAATTGTTAGTAGAAAAATTTCCTAAAATCCTCATTTCAGTTGATACATTTCGTGCTAAAGTTGCGGAGTCTTGTATTTCCGAAGGTGCTGCTATAATAAACGATATTTCTGCTGGAAATCTTGATGCCCAAATGCTACCAACAGTAGCAAAATTGCAGGTTCCTTATATAATGATGCATATGCGTGGAACTCCGCAAACTATGCAATCTCTTACAAATTATCAAAATCTAATAAAAGAAATTCTGCTTTATTTCTCGGATAAAATCGCCGAAGCGCAGTCCTTAGGAATTAATGATATTATCGTGGATCCAGGCTATGGTTTTTCTAAAACGCTTGCGCAAAATTATGAATTACTGCAACAATCAGAACTTGTCAAGTTGTTGGAATTGCCTATTTTAGTGGGTGTTTCGAGAAAATCGATGGTTTACAAAGTGCTTGATTGTACTGCTAGTGACGCTTTAAACGGGACAACCTTTCTCCATGCAATTGCGTTGTCAAAAGGAGCTTCGATTTTGCGGGTTCACGATGTTAAGGAAGCAGTAGAGGCCGTAAAACTATATGGCTTTTTGCAAAAGGTATAATTTACGAAGCCGCAAATAATTATAAATAAGTTTTTATAATCTTGTGAATTTTGCATAGAAGTTGAATTTTCTATTTTTTCAACAAATAAAATTTTTAATGACGGTCTAATACAACCAAATTCGAGTTAATAATACGGAATCAACAATAGAAAATATTTTATAAAAGAATCTTATTCGGGAGCCCAAACCGCTGTTATCTATTCGATTTTCCACGATTATTCGAGATCTTTTTACAATTATACTTTTCTACGTTCGAATTCAAAACATCTTGCTATTATGAAATAGTAAGAGCTAAAAACACATGCGTCTTTAGCTCTTAACTCCAACAACTAAATCAAAAAATCTCTAAATTTTAAGTAATAACAACTAATTTCATCGAGGATTAACTACTGTATTTTTCCCATGTTTAGGTGTTCTCTTAATCCATAGTCTTCATATTGAATTTGTAGAATCGTTTTTTTTAATATTTTAAACAAGCCATAAGATGATAGCTAACTATTTCTTATAAATTAAATCTTCTCGCCAAATACTGCTAGAATTGATTTGCCGTAATTACTGTACCCGTAATTCGTATCTGCTCAATATCTTGCGTTTCCATTATGTCGAAATATCCATCTAGTGCCATTGTATAAGAGGCAAAGCCAGTATATTGTGTAAAAGGCTTAATTACTAAATTAGATAATGTAGAACTGCCGGAATTTGACATATAATTTTTTGTTCCAATCGTGATAACAAATGTAGAATGAGCACCCTCTGAAACTTGTAAATTTCCTAAAGCCAGAGGTTGCTTTGTTTGTGCATTAATCATCATTGCGCCGCTTAAACTGAAATTTTTAGGGTCATCCGCAATAATTAATGATATGTTTTCATCTCCTTCCAAATTTTTATTATGAGTGCTAATTATTGCACCATCTTCCGCATCCATATTCCAAGAATTAGAATAATTTTTGTCACCTTCGATTGTTATTGAATATGAATTTTTGGAATCATTTATCTGATCTGCTCCAGAATTACTATCACTACTACAACTAATTAATGGTAGAATTAGGCCAACCGAAAGTAATAATAGGAAATGTTTTACGTGTATAGTTTTCATGTTTAGGAATTTTAAAGTTTATAGTAGTTTTTAATTTGTAAATAGAATTCTACAGCATTAGCAAACTTGCCAGCGTTGATAATTAGATATTGATTTTCATAATTTCAAACTTCTTTCGCTGCGCTGCACTTGTTCAAAATGAAGTCAAGTAATAGAAATAAAGAGATTCCTTTAAATTTTATTTTTGTGCAATAGAACAAGTTTTTCAAAAATTTAAAATACTGTCTTTTATTTTTTAGAGCGATACTTATTTGGAGATCAATAGTATCTTTCGCACTCATTTAAATCAAAAATAGAGGAAGTGTTCTATTTGCACAATACCAACTGAGTATTCGGAGAGTCTTAAAGAGTATTTGATCTCTTTCAATTATAAATTGGTATTTCTAAAGTTCAAATAGTGTGATGTTAATACTGAAAATGTAAAATCTTGCTTATTCAATTCATGAGAAGTTTCAGCAAAAATGACTTTGTAGAAAGAAAGTCTTTTGTCTGTACTATAATATCCTTTACAGGGTGATATTTTATTATTTAAATCGAAGCATTTTTTTTAAAATTTCATTTATTTGGGATGACTTCTGTCGTGAAACGGGAATTTCTGCATCATCACACATGATAACACTTCCTCCGTCATGCTTCAAAATTCCTTTCACATATTGTGGATTAATGAGATGAGACTGATGCACTCTAACAAAACCGTGATTCGATAAAAGTTCTTCAATTTCCTTTAGTGTTCTACTTATTAGAATTTTGTTTTCGTCGCTGCAAAAAATATACGTGTAATTACTGTCGGATTGGCATCTTACAATATTCTTTATATCCACAATCTGATAACCTACGCCAGTAGGAAATGCAATCTGAAGGTATTCTTTTGTCGTATCGCTCATCTGAGTTTGCAGTAGCTGCCATTGTTTACTAGAAGTTTTTTTTCTACGTTTTTCCCAAGAAGAAAGCGCTGTAACTATATTTTTTTCGGTTATAGGTTTCAATAAATAATTTATTGCGCTGTACTTGAATGCTCGAATAGCGTATTGGTCATAAGCCGTGGTAAATATTATATCAAAATCTATTGGAAGTAAAGCATCGAGGAGAGCAAACCCATTCAAATTTGGCATTTCGATATCAAGAAATAGTAAGTCGGGTGGATTGTTTTTTATAAATTTTACAGCTTCAATAGAATTGGTAAATGTTGCAATAATAGAATAGTCCGAATGAACTTTCTTAATTAAACTCTCCAAAACATTAATGCAATGGTTTTCATCATCGACAATTATCATTTTTGCCATAGCTTATAATTGATAAGTTATTGTTATTTGTGTGCCTAAAATCTGCAATTCATCTTCAAGATCAGAAATTTTCAGTAGTATATTTTGCTCATTTAGGTAATTAAATAAGGTTAATCTCTCCTGCACTATAGATGTTCCCATCGATTGATGCAGCTTTTTATTTTTGGCACTTTCTTTTCTACCCACACCATTGTCCCTAATGATTATTTGCAAGTTTTCAGTCGTATCAAAAACGATTGATAGCATCTTTTCAGCCTTCAAACTAGGATGTAGACCGTGCCATATTGCATTTTCCACAATAGGTTGCAGCAATAAAGGCGGAATTTCATATTGCGAAAGTGCTTCGCGAGAATTGACTTCAATCTGGTATTTAAAATTATCGCCCAATCTGCTTTTTTCTAATGAAAGGTATAACTCTAAAATTTCCAGTTCTTCTTCTACAGTTATTTTTTCGCAACTGCTATTTTGCAATATACTTCGAAGCAAGCTCGAAAAATCATCCAGATATGTTATGGCATCAGCGGTGCGGAAACTCATTATTAAACTTTTAATTGCATTCATGCTATTAAAAATGAAATGAGGATTCATTTGAGCACGCAAAGCCATCATTTCAGTTTCTCTAATTTTTTTATGAAAATCATCCGTTATTTTTTGCTCACGTTCACGTTCCATTTCAGAATATAATGTAATAAGTTCGTCAGTCTTTTTTCGAACATTTACATCAAGTTCGCGGTTCATGCTTTCTTGTAGTCGCTGATTTTCTTGAAGCTGTTCAATAAGCTTAAGCTTGCTAAAATCTTTTTCCTTCTGCAGCACAAAAATATTTTTACCCAATGCTAAAGAAAAACAGTAAACTTCGGCTAACAATCCTAATTGGAAAATCACGTTCGCATTATTTTTTAAAATTACGAGGTATTGTGGCATTGTATTAATGTCAGAGAAGCCTACATACGAACTCAATAAAGCACTTACAAAAAAGACCGACTGCCCCATAATAAAGTAGGAGAGTAGACGATGCTTTACTTTGTATATAATCCATATAAATAAAATAAAATTTATGGGAAGCACAGTTAACCTAATAAAAAACTGCAACACTCTTTCAAGTTGCGGCTGCGTTGTAAAGTATGCGATAATGAAGGCCATTAAAGCATAAATGAAGCAAAATACCGCTAAGAAATACAAACTTTTTGCAAGTCTTCGGTCATAATGTTTTACGTTTAAGAGTTGAATGACAAACAGAATATAAAATCCGATAAATAAAAACTGAGTCGGTTCAAAAATTCCAAAAGCAAATTCAGGAAAGTGTAGAAAAAAATTTAACACCGGCGCGGAGGTGTATCGCAATACTAGAAATCCGTAAACAATTAGGAAAAATAAGTAGCCTAAATAGTAGAGATAAAGTCTATTTAATAGATGTAACCAAACTACTAAAGTGAAAATGAAAATAGTTACAATTGAAATTATATAAAAATAAATAAAGCTAATAAATTTTTCCTGATCGTTAATTTTACTCTTTATCAAGTTTTGATAATCATTCGCAGAATATATTGTAGGTATGTTAATACGACTACGTGAAATCCTGCTATTTAACTCCACATATACTTCGGATTTTTCAAAAGGCAAAAAACTCAGCCTCGTAAAAAAATAATCTTCTTGATTTGAACGTTGCGAAAGAGCTATATGCGAACCGTTTTTTAGTGTTCTAATTTTTTGATTCTCTCGAAGGTAAATAGTATTTAAATCGTCAGTACTATAAAGATAAATACTGATACTATCAGCAGATTTATTTTCAATTTCAAAATGTAGCCAAAGGGTTTTATTAGATAAACTTCTAAGTGTCGAGTCAAATGCTTGCCATTTTTTTTGGTTGGCAATTTTTTCGAAGGGAAATCCGATTTCGGTAAAAGTCGCTCTAACATCTTTATTATTTACAAGAGATAGATTGTTTTTAATTGAGTCGACCACAATCTGCCCTGACAAGGAGTGCATACTCATCAAGAAATAACAAAAGACAAATACAATAAGTCTTATCATATTAACGAAAATACTATAATATTTCGTAATTTTTTGTATGTAGTTAGATTTCAGCGACTTTCAGTTATAATTCGGTAGGCTTTTCGGATATTCGAATTTTTTTTTGAAGTGTAGCAGTATTCTAGTTGATAAAAAAATTGGAGATTTTTTTACTACTTTTTTCGACTTAAATATTTTTCTGTTTTATAAATTCAAAAAGGAAATATAATACTGTTTTCTAAAGATAATTTACTTTTTCCTATACAATTGTAACTATATAAAGATTGTATAAAATAGTTTTCTTAAAATAGTCTCTAGGCTTTATTGATGGTGATACGGCTCATTATTCAATATTGTAAAGCTTCGATAAAGTTGTTCAATCATAAAAAGTCGAACCATTTGATGCGAGAATGTCATTAGCGAAAGCGAAATTTTGCCTTGGGCTTTTTCATACACTTTTTCAGAAAAACCGTAAGGTCCGCCAATTACAAATACCAAAGTTTTCAAACCAGCATTCATTTTCTTTTGCAATTCGACCGAAAATCCAACGCTGCTAAAACTTTTCCCGTTTTCATCTAGTAAAATTAAATGATCCG
>CBDUDY010000074.1:0-9838 GCA_965366055.1 uncultured bacterium | reverse complement strand
TCTGAATCCTCTTCCTTTATTTCTGTTTCCTCTGTTTCTGTTTCAGAATCTTGAACTTCTTCTTGTTCCACTTGAGAAACTTTTTCTTCCTCAGATTCACTTTCTAATTCTTCCTCTTTTTCAAAAGATTCGTCATTTTCAGAAACAACTTCTTTTTCAGAGTCGTGATCTGCTGCAATATCTTCGGAGTCGTCTACTTCTTCAACAGGATTTTGGTCTACTTGAGTTCTTTCGGCGAAAGCCTCCTCTTTTTTATCATCCTGCACCTTATTATCTTGCGCTTCAAAAGCTGCTTGCATCTCTCTTTCTACTTCAATCTTTCCAATTGTTGGTTGCAAGTGCGAGAAGTTTTCTTCTACAAATTTTAAAACAGAAAGCTTTTCGTATAGTTTTTGGGTTTCTTGAAGTAAGACTTCTACATCAGATTTATTTTTAAGCTGTAATATTTTGTGAGCAATGCTCATAAGTTCGGCTTCGAGCTTTTTTTTCATAACTTTTGCAATTATAATGGGTAAGGCGTGTCTTTTTTGATAAATTTGTTTACGTTACAAAGTAATAAAAACTATTCATTTTTAAAGGCTGAAAATTACAAAATGTTTCTCGAAAATACAGTAAATCACAAAGAACAATTTGGCTGGATCGAAGTTATAAGCGGATCTATGTTTTCAGGAAAAACAGAGGAACTCATTCGCCGTTTGCGTCGCGCTCAATTTGCAAAACAAAAGGTAGAAATTTTCAAACCATCAATTGACACTCGTTATGATGATGAAAAAGTAGTTTCTCATAATTCGAACGAAATTCGCTCTACTCCTGTTCCCGCTGCTGCAAATATTAGAATTCTCGCTCAAGGTTGTGATGTTGTAGGAATTGATGAAGCGCAATTTTTTGACGACGAAATAATTTCTGTTTGCAATGATCTGGCAAATTCTGGAATTCGCGTCATAGTTGCCGGACTCGATATGGACTTTAAAGGAAATCCTTTTGGACCGATGCCTGCACTTATGGCCACCGCAGAATACGTGACCAAGGTTCACGCAGTTTGCACTCGCACGGGAAATTTGGCAAATTATAGTTTTAGAAAAGCCGCAAATGAAAATCTTGTGATGCTTGGAGAAACCGAAGAATACGAACCTTTAAGCCGTGCGGCTTATTTTTATGCTCTAAAAGAACAAGAAGCTTCTGCCGAAAAATCTCCCAAAAAAGAATAACAAAAACGAGCAGAATTTCACAAAAAAATTAAAAAACTTATTATGAATTTATCTGTTCAAGAAATTAAAACCATACTTAAAGCAGAAGGAATAATCAACTCTGCGCTAACTATTGACACAATTTCTGTAGACAGCAGGTCCTTGCAAAACAAAGAAAACACCCTTTTCTTCGCACTTTCGGGACCTAATTATAATGCCCATCAATTCATTCCAGACCTTGTTGCTCGAGGCGTTCAAAATTTTGTCGTTTCTGAAATTCCAACCCAGCATTTCGCCCATACAAATTTCTTAGTTGTTCCAAATGTTCTTCGAGCTTTGCAACAATTAGCGGTTTACTACCGCTCTTTATTTGATATTCCAGTTGTGGGAATCACGGGAAGCAACGGAAAAACAATTGTAAAAGAGTGGCTCAACTTTCTCTTAAGTCCTGATTATAATATTATCCGAAGTCCTAAAAGTTACAATTCGCAAGTAGGAGTTCCACTTTCTATACTATCGACAAACGAAAGACATAATTTCGGAATTTTTGAAGCAGGAATTTCGACGGTAAATGAAATGAAATCTTTGGCACCGATTATCAAACCTACAATTGGAATTTTTACCAATATTGGAAGTTCACACAATGAAGGATTTGAAAACATCGACAAGAAGATTTCCGAAAAACTGCAGCTTTTTCAAGATTCAGAAATTCTTATTATAGAAGATTCTGAGCAGTTCTTAAAGTTTCTTCCAAGCCATCAAAAAACTTTTACTTGGAGCAGAATTAAAACTTCGGCAGATGTATTTGTGGCAGTAGAGAAAATCCTGCAAAGTGACAATAGCAAGCTTACAATTAGTTCACATCGCAAGAAATTTTCGGTTATAATTCCCTTTCAAGACGACGCTTCGGTACAAAATGCTATTTCTTGCTTGATGGTTTTACTGTATTTAGATTATGATATAGAAACAATTCAATCGCGAATTTCTTCTTTGTATAAAATTGAAATGCGTCTGCAACTTAAGAATGGAATCAACAATACTTTAATCATCGACGATAGTTACAGTTCTGATTTCCAATCTTTAAAAATCGCATTAGATTTTCTAGAAAGTCAGAAACAGCATCTTAATAAAACGGTGATTATTTCGGATATTTATCAAAGTGGATTGCCGCTTGAAGATGTTTATAATAAGGTAGCACTTTTGATGCAGTCTAATAAAATAAGTCGTGTAATAGGAATTGGCGAAGTAATTTCGAGTTACGACTATCTCTTTGAAAATATCGAAATCTATGCTTCGACGGAGGAATTTTTGGAGCGTTTTGAAAATATAGATTTCAACGACGAAAGTATCTTAGTTAAAGGAGCACGAACCTTTAAATTTGAAAAAATAGTAAGACTACTAGAGGAGAAAAATCACGAAACTGTTCTGGAAATCAATTTAAATGCCATTGCGCACAACGTCAATTTCTTTAAAACCAAATTGAATTCCACTACAAAGTTGATGGTAATGGTCAAAGCTTTTGGATATGGAAATGGTGGTTTTGAAGTAGCAAAACTTCTCGAATATCTTAAAGTTGACTATTTGGGTGTGGCTTTCGCCGATGAAGGAATCAGTCTTCGTAATTCGGGTATAAAATTACCAATTATGGTTTTGAATCCAGAAAACAGTAGCTTTCCTTCTATTATAAATAATAAGTTAGAAGCTGAAATTTATAGTATAAAAGGATTAAAAGCTTTTATAAAAGTTTGCGAAGAGAAAAAAGTCGAGCACTATCCTATACATATCAAAATTGATACAGGAATGCATCGTTTGGGATTTGAAAGCAACAATATCGACGAGTTAATCGAAGTTTTAAAACAGACCACTTCGGTAAAAGTTCAGAGCATTCTTTCTCATTTAGCGACAAGCGACGATTTAGAAAATCAAAGTTTTGCAAATCAACAATTAGCATTATTTGAAAAATTATCATCTAAAGTAATTTCTGAATTAGGTATTTCGCCATTGAGGCATATTTTGAACACATCAGGTATTTCCAACTTTCCAGCACATCAATATGATATGGTTCGATTGGGAATTGGCACTTATGGAATATCCAATGATCCAGCAGAGCAAAAAAATCTTGAAAATGTTAGTACATTAAAGTCTATTATTTCGCAGATTCGAACAATTTCGCAAGGAGAAAGTGTTGGCTATAGCCAAAAATTTGTCGCTGAAGGAACTACTAGAATCGCTACAATTCCGATTGGTTACGCTGATGGCATTGATCGCGGCTGGGGAAATAAAGTAGGTTATGTAATGATAAATGGCATGAAGGCTGAGATTGTAGGGAATATTTGTATGGATATGCTCATGGCAGATTGCACAGCTATTGATTGTCTTGAAGGCGATTCTGTCGAGATTTTTGGTAGCAAACCAACTGTAATTGAAATGGCTGAAAAATTAAATACAATTCCGTACGAAATATTAACCGGTATCTCACAACGAGTTAAGAGGGTTTTTTACAGAGAATGAAAATTAAATACAAATATTATGTTAATATCTAAAAGAAATATTTAAATTCGTACTCTAACATTAAATTAAATACTATGGGATTTTTTAGCGATTTTAAAGCATCATTGATGAAAGGGGATGTTATAAGCCTTGCAACTGCGGTTGTAATTGGAGCTGCTTTTGGCAAAATTGTTACATCCGCCGTAGAGGATGTAATTATGCCAATTATTGGAGTCATTACTGGAGGAATTGATTTCTCACAGAAATTTATTTCCCTTAATGGTACAAGTTATGAAAATCTAGCTGCGGCAAAAGCGGCAAGTGCAGCAGTTATTACCTATGGTAATCTTATTCAGGCAACAATTAACTTCGTAATTATTGCTTTCTTTGTTTTTATTGTACTTAGAGCAGCTGAAAAAATGCGTAAGAAAGAAGCGGCAGCTCCAGCAGTTGTTCCTGGCCCAACTACAGAAGAAAAGTTATTAATGGAAATTCGCGACGCGATAAAATCGAAAATGTAATTTTCAACAAATTAAATAGTATAGACCACCTTATTCAGGTGGTTTATTTATTTTAGAGAATTTCCTACTTTTGAGATAATTTCTAAATACTTTTACAAAAGCAAAAATTAAAAAAAAATATCGATATGAAAGTTGCTGTAGTTGGTGCCACCGGAATGGTTGGTGAAATAATGCTAAAAGTTCTAACCGAAAGAAAATTTCCGTTTACCGAAATTATTCTTGTTGCCTCTGATAATTCAGTAGGAAAGCAAATTGAATTTCAAGGAGAAATGCACACAATTGTTTCAAAAACAGCAGCTGTTGCGATGAAACCCGAAATAGCATTATTTTCTGCAGGCGGTGAAACTTCTGAGAAATGGGCTCCCATATTTGCAGCGGCGGGCACAACCGTAATCGATAATTCGTCGGCATGGCGAATGGATCAGAGCAAGAAATTGATTGTTCCAGAAATAAATGCAGCTTCACTCACGAAAGAGGACAAGATTATTGCCAATCCAAATTGCTCAACGATTCAGATGGTTTTGGCATTAGCGCCATTGCACAAAAAATATAAAATCAAGAGAATTGTCGTTTCTACTTATCAGTCTATTACTGGAACTGGCGTAAAAGCGGTAAAACAACTTGACAATGAATACGCAGGAATCAAAAGTGATATGGCTTACAAATATCCTATTCATAGAAATGTGATTCCACAATGTGATGTTTTTGAAGAAAACGGATATACTAAGGAAGAGATGAAATTGGTTCGGGAAACTCAAAAGATCTTAGACGATCGCACAATCGCAGTTACGGCAACTGCGGTGAGAGTTCCAGTTGTTGGAGGACATAGCGAAGCAATTAACGTAGCATTCGAAAATGATTTTGATCTTTCGGAGGTTCGAAAAATACTTCACCACACCGACGGAATTACACTTCAAGACAATCCTGACACCTTTACCTATCCAATGCCAATGTATGCCGAAGGAAAAGATGCGGTTTTCGTAGGTCGATTGAGACGAGATGAAAGTCAGCCAAACACTTTAAATATGTGGGTTGTGGCAGATAACCTTAGAAAAGGAGCTGCACTAAACACCATTCAGATTGCCGAATATCTGATCAATAATAAATTAGTATAAATTTAAGCCTCTTCTTTTAGAGGCTTTTTTTATGGAAATAAAAACCTGAAAATTCTTTCAATTAGTTAAAGAATCTTAAAAATCTCGCTGATAGATGGCGTCTCTAAAATCTTTAACTAATTTTGCCGCGTGAAAAAGTATCTCAGTCATATAAGTCTGTCGATCATTGTTGCAGTATTGTCCTCAATACTGTTTCAATCTGTGCATACTTTTGAGCATATTCTTGCAGAATTTTCAGAGCATAAATGCGAGCATTTATACGATACTGGACATGAGCAGATCACTCATGAGCACCACGATTTTGATCATTGTTTCTCTTGCGATTTTCATTTCAGCAATTATGTAAAAACAGATATTCTCTCTGTTCCACTTTACTTTACCACTACTTATAGTAGTTATTTTGATCTTTTAGCAGAACAAGTTTCTTACTATTCGGGAATTCACTACTTACTTCGGGGACCGCCCACTTTATTGTTTTCTACAGATTTAGCGTAAGCTGATTTTTTAAACAATAAAACACTTTTCAATGAAATATTTTTTCTTAGCCTTTTTTATGGGCTTTTCTGTTTTGGCTTTAAGCCAAAATAAAGTAAGCGGTCTCATCACAGATTCTAATAATGAACCAATTCCCGGAGTTTCTATTTACGCTCCTGCACTTCAGGCAAGTACAACTTCTGATGCAACTGGTTTTTATAATTTCAATAGAATTCCATCTGGAAAAATTCTATTTATATTCTCTTATGTAGGATATACAACTCAGCAAAAAGAGATTTCTGTTTCTGAGCAAGGCATACAAGTAGACGTGATCATGAAAGAAGATATTCATCAGATGGATGAAGTTATTATTTCTACAGCTTTCAATAAGTTACAATCTCAGAATGTAATGAAAGTAGAACACGAATCCATAAAATCACTTCAGCAAAAAGGAATAACAACTTTGATTGAAGGATTGACCACAATTCCGGGAATTTCGCAAATTTCTACTGGTGCTTCTATCGGGAAACCGGTTATTCGCGGTCTTAGTTCAAATAGAGTTTTGGTGTATTCGCAAGGAGTTCGATTGGAAAATCAGCAATTTGGGGACGAGCACGGTTTGGGTCTTAATGATTCGGGAATCGAAAGTGTGGAAGTTATCAAAGGTCCAGCTTCATTGCTTTATGGATCAGATGCACTTGGCGGCGTTCTGTATTTTAATCCTGAAAAGTTTGCTAATTCAAACACGATAAAAGCAGACGTCGATCAAAAATATTATAGCAATACTCAAGGTACTTCAACTTCTGTGGGATTAAAAGGTTCTACAGATAAATGGAAATTTCTTGGTCGTGGAAGTTATTCAGCACATTCAGACTATGAAATTCCTGGTGGTGAAAAAGTTACAAATACTAGATATAATGAACTGGACCTGAAAGGTGGAATTGGATATAACACCCAGAAAGTTTCAAGTATTTTCAGATATAATTTCAACAGACTTGATTTGGGAATGCCTGAGGATGGAATTGCAGAACAAAGTAGCAGTAAGAAAACGGAGTTTCCACGTCAAGCTGTAGACAACCACATTTTCAGTCTCCACAATAAGATATTTTTCGAGAAATCGTCTATTGATGCGGATTTTGGTTATATTCTAAATTACCGTCAAGAGTTTGAAGATTCTCCAGAAGCCGCTTTGGATATGCATTTAAGCACTTTCAATTACGATTTAAAATACAATTTCGAAAAGATTCACAATATTGATGTGATTGCAGGAATTCAGGGAATGCATCAGAAAAACGAAAATTTTGGGGAAGAATTTCTAATTCCGAATGCTATCACAAATGACTTTGGTGTTTTTGCAACAGCAAATTACGAATGGGCGAAAAGCGCTATCCAAGCGGGATTGCGTTATGATCATAGAAACTTAAACTCAGAAGCAAATGGAATTTTGGGAGAAGAAGGTTCCTTTCAATCTTTAGATCTAAACTTTGACAGTTTCAATGCTTCATTAGGATATAAAACAGATCTGACCGAAAATCTATTAGTTCGACTGAACCTTGCTTCAGGATTTAGAGCACCAAATTTAGCTGAATTAACTAGTAACGGAGTTCATGAAGGGACAAATCGATATGAGATTGGAGACAGCAATTTGCAGAAAGAGCAAAACGTTCAAGTCGATCTAAACTTGGAATATGAAAGTCAACATTTTGAATTCTTTGTAAACGGTTTTTACAATTATATAGACAATTATATTTATGCAGCACCTTCGGCGGCAATGATCGAAGATTATGTAGTTTTTAATTATACACAAGACAACGCTCGACTTTACGGTGGAGAAATTGGTTTCCATTTTCATCCGCATCCTTTAGATTGGTTGCATATCGAAACAAGTTTTGAAAGTGTGACCGCGAAAAAAGAAGGTGGCGAATATTTACCATTAATTCCGGCAAATACTTGGAGCAATACAGTTCGAACTGAATTCAAAATAAAAGAATGGCTTTCAAGCGGCTATGCAAGAGTAAATTCAACAAGTACATTTGCCCAAACAAATACAGATTCAAACGAGACAAATTCTCCGGCTTACACCTTGATTAACGCAGGTTTTGGCGGGAAAATTAAAGTCGCGAATAGTAGTTTTGATTTTAGCGTAAGCGGAAACAATATTTTTGATAAAGAGTATATTTCGCATCTCTCACGATTGAAAGTTGATGAGATTCCAAATATTGGAAGAAGTATTATTCTAGGATTAAAGTTTGCAATCTAAACTGTTTCAAAATGAAAAATGCGTCTCAATCGAGACGCATTTTTTATATAATTAAAATCGGTTATCGCCATCAAGAAGATTTCCGAGGCCACCGAGAATACTGCCTTCTCCTCTATCGCTACCTCCAGATCTTGGTGCAGAAGCAATAATTCTATCTGCTAATCTACTAAACGGTAAGGACTGAATATAAACCGTTCCCGGTCCGCGAAGTGTGGCATAAAAAAGTCCTTCACCTCCAAAAACTGAGTTGCGAATTCCGCCGATAAATTCGATGTCATAATGTACATCTTTGGTAAATCCTACAATACATCCGGTGTCAACTTTTAGAACTTGACCAGGAGCCAATTCTTTTTTTGCCAGCGTTCCACCTGCATGAATAAAGGCCATTCCGTCGCCTTCTAATTTTTGCATTATAAAACCTTCACCTCCAAAAAGTCCGGTTCCGAGTTTTTTCGAAAATTCAATTCCTACCGAAACACCTTTGGCAGCACACAAAAAAGCATTTTTCTGGCAGATAAATTTCCCTTGTAAATTTTGAAGATCAAGCGCAACGATTTTTCCCGGATATGGAGACGCAAATGATGCTTTTGCTTTTCCGCTATTCTGATTGAGATAGGCAGTCATAAAAAGACTTTCGCCCGTAAGTACACGTTTCCCAGCGGATAGCAATTTGCCAAAAATCCCAGTATCCTGAGCTGATCCGTCGCCAAAAATGGTCTGCATGGCAATGCCGTTGTCCATCATCATAAAACTTCCTGCTTCGGCAATGACCACTTCCTGCGGATCCAATTCAATTTCCACATACTGCATTTCTTCGCCAAAAATCTCGTAATCTATTTCGTGTGCTCTCATAATCAGAATAATTTAGAATCAAATTTATAGAAACTTCATAAATAATATACATTCAAAACTCAGAAATGTAGCGATTTCTAGTAATCTAAAGTGATGTACCTCATGATTTTGACGATTCTACCTTTTCTTCTTTCTATATAAGATGACGAGTTTTTTGCTTTAAATTTCCGAGGATTTGGCAAAATTGCCGCAATTCCTGCAGCTTCACGAGCATTTAAATTTGCAGCAGTTTTTCCATACCAATGTTGTGCAGCAGCTTCGGCTCCATACACATCATTGCCCATTTCGATACTATTTAAATACACTTCCATGATTCGTTCCTTGCTCCAAATTGCTTCGATCAAAACGGTAAAATAGGCTTCAAAACCTTTCCTGATGTAACTTCTACCTTGCCACAAAAAGACATTCTTGGCAACTTGCTGTGTAATTGTACTTCCGCCTTTTAGTTTTTTGCCTTTCTGATTACTCTCAAAAGCCTTCTGAATTGCTTCAAAATCAAAACCATTATGATCTAAAAAGTTCCCATCTTCACTAGCAATTACGGCCTTTTGCAGATTTTTTGATATATTTTCTATCGGTTCCCAATCGTGACTTAACTTCATTGGCTCGCCTGCCATCACATGATCAATAGTGCGCGAAAGCATCAATGGTGTAAAAGGAACGGGAACGAATTTGAAAATTACCACAGATAAAATCGAAAGTCCTAAAAACCATAATATTAATTTTCCGATAAATCTAAAAACGGCCTTGAGCATAAAAATTCAATTTAATTAGGCCTGCAAGATACTTGTATCTAAGATAATTCGGCAATTTTATTTTGAAGATGTTTTAAATAAACGATCAAGCTTTTTAAGCAAGAAATCTTTTAAAAGAATCTATAATGCTCTAAATTATTTTAGATTTTTTCGATCATTCAATTTTTTAGATTTTGATCTTTTT
>CBDUDY010000073.1:0-9864 GCA_965366055.1 uncultured bacterium | reverse complement strand
CGGCAAATGCCCGCGCCGGATTGTAGAGAATAGCGGGAATAGCTGCCAAAAAAAAACTGCTCAAATTGAGCAGCTTCATAATTGAATTGATATGTAAAAAATATTACGGTACAATAAATAAACTCGCAATTTCAAGAACTGCATCTTTACTTAGAGGTTCGTCATAAGCTTCGGTTGATGCTGCGACACTATAAATTGGTCCTGTACCTAAGGTGGTAACGTTAACGCCTCCCTGAGTAACATTTTCTTCTCCATTATAGGTGGCTTGCGTTTGTGGGGGCATTCCAGTACCACGTTCGTTTCCTGTAATCCATCCTTTAAGACCACGAATTCTTCGGATTTCTGAGGCGTGACGGGCTTCGACAGAGTGAATTTGAAGTGCTGCTGTAAGATATGGTGATCCTAACAAATTAGTTGCTTGGCCTTTGTAAGCGCGAACTCCTGTATCTTCAAAAGCTTGCGCAAGGGCTAATAACTGCGCGTATGCGTTGGGATTTGCCGAGTTAAATGGGTCAAAAAGGCCACCTGCTGTAAAATCGAAAGTTGGTTTTGTAACTGGTGTAACTCCTGCGGCTGTTAGTCCGTTAAATAAATAAGTAACGTGAGATTGTTCATGCTGCGAGATTTTCATATATACTGACTCTACTCGTGCATCTGTGATTACGCCTGATTGTAGTGCTAGATCATAAAATTCGTCTTCAAGATATTCTAATGTGAGTGCAAATTGCAATGCTCCAACTGGATCACCTGCTGCGGCAGCCGTCGCTCCGTACGATTTTGTAGTGGCAGTTGCCAAACCAAAAGGTACTGCGGCTATTGCGAGTTTTTTTGATAGGGAACCAAAAGTTCCAAAAACATCGCGTCGGGAGGAAGTTTGTGACATCATGCTGTCATTTGTGAATTCCTCTAAAAATTTTAAAATATTCATATCGTTTATTTTTAAGGTGAGTGGTAGTTACGGCAAAAAGTTTGCACTAAATTTAGTTTTGATAAATCCTGTAGCGCCCACTTCGCTTAAAATAACCGAAGGGTTTTTCGCTCTATCGAGTCCTGTTACAGGATCTACAACGTCATCTCCAGCAAAATCTACAGAGCTAGGATTGATAATTGTACGGATTGCAGCAGCGTGACGCGCTTCTACCGATACAATTTTACCAGCTAACACCAAATAATCGGGATTTGTAAGAAGTTTTCCTGCTCCATTATAGGCAGCAACTCCAGTATCTTCTAAAACTTTCGCAGTTCCAAGAACTGCCGTTCTACTATTAAAATCTAGTCCACCATAGTCAAACTCCAAAATAGGAAGTTTTGCGCCTGTGTTAGTTCCTACTGCTGCCGAAATCGCGGCGCTAAAAAAATCACGGTGGTTAACTTCGTGATAGTACAAATCTTGAAGAATTCCTCTCTCTAATTCGTTTGCAGATGACCAGTAACCTCCATTAACAACTTTAGTGTAAAAATCTGCTTCAAGTTGCTCTAATGCATATGCATAATTTAGAACACCCAAATCTCCTTTTCCTAAATCGAACAATCCTGGTATGATCGTTGGACCGTCATCGTCGTCGCTACAAGCGAAGAGTAAGCCTGAACTTACAACTGCGAGTCCGCTCAGTTTGAGAAACTGTCGTCTGTTGTTTGCGAAAGCCTCTTTTGGCTGATGCACTTTTAAAACATTGCTTTTCATAATAGTATTTTTTTAGTTAGACAATAATCAACTTTTATTAATAGATAAACTGTTGATACAAGCAATTACGACGAAGCATGCAATTTGGTTTTAGAAAAACACATTTTTTTGTAACTTTTATTAAACTAATCTTTTACACAGCCATTTTTTACTATAGAATTGTAAATATTAGCACGCAATTCTTCTTGTATTCACAGACTTTACGAGACATCGATTATGGGAAGGAATTATTTCTTCTTCGAAATAAAATAATTGCAAAAAAAAATGCCGCTCAAATTAATGAGCGGCACTAACCAAAAATAACCACTATGAACTACGGCATTAAAACAGTATCAATCACGTGAATTACACCGTTTGATTGATTAACGTCTGCAATTGTAATTTTGGCGCTAATACCTTTTGAATCTTTAACATACATGACGTCTCCTTTCGTCCAAAAAGTAAGCTCTTCGCCCTGAACTGTTTTGGCCATATATTTACCCCCATTTTTTTTAATCCACTCGGAAAGATCTTTGGCAGATATTTTTCCAGAAACTACGTGATAGGTTAAAATATCGGTAAGCATTTTTTTATTTTCTGGTTTCAGTAAATTTTCTACTGTTCCTTTTGGTAATTTGGCGAAAGCCTCATTTGTTGGTGCAAAAACTGTAAAAGGTCCAGGACCTGAAAGGGTTTCTACCAAACCAGCTGCTTTTACTGCGGCAACTAATGTTGTGTGATCTTTTGAGTTTGAGGCATTCTCAATAATGTTTTTTGATGGATACATTGCTGCACCGCCCACCATTACAGTTTTTTCTTTACTCTTTGTCGCTTGTGCCGCTAGAGGATTTGAAAATGCAAAACTTAATAAGAGTACTAAGAATGCGGTTGAAATTTTT
Organism: uncultured bacterium; assembly: GCA_965366055.1. Taxonomy (GTDB): domain Bacteria; phylum Bacteroidota; class Bacteroidia; order Flavobacteriales; family Flavobacteriaceae; genus Flavobacterium. The sequence goes on along the minus strand of CBDUDY010000073.1, from coordinate 7,302 downwards.
GTCAGTTTCATAATAAGTAATTTAAGGTTGATAATGATTTTGTTAATACAGTCAATTACGAGAATGTATTCGAAGTGGTTTTATTAAAATGAATTATTTTTCGAATTAAAAAGTGTCAGGTTCAAATTCTAAAGCGATCGAATTCATACAGAATCTCTTGTAAGTCGGAGCTGGACCATCATTAAAAACATGTCCCAAATGAGAATTGCATCGTCCACATAAAACCTCGATACGCTCCATACCGAGCGTATTATCTTTCTTATATAGGACCGACTTTTTTGATGTAGGCTCAAAAAAACTAGGCCAGCCACATGTAGAAGCAAACTTGGAATCTGATTTAAATAATTCATTTCCACATGCTGCACAGAAATATGTGCCTCTCTGGTTAAATTTATTGTACGTTCCAGAAAATGCCCTTTCAGTATTTGCCTCTCTTGCTACTTCATATAATGTGGGATTCAGAACTTTTTTCCACTCAGCATTTGATACTTTCAGAATTTTAGTATCTGTACGAGAGTAATATGGATTCGAGATAATTTTTCCATTAATCTGCTGCTTCTGCTGGGCATTACTATTGTGGGATTGTGCCAGTACTATTAGGAGAAGCAATATAATTTGGATTTGATTTTTCATAGTATATTTGTATTAAATAACTATTTACGACAAAGATGTAACCAAGGTTTTTATTACTGTTGTACATTTGAATTTAATTCCGTTTTTAAAATTCATTTTGCAAAAGAAATTACTAACCCAAGATCAACTCATTGTTCTGTTGAAAAACAGAGACGAAAGCAGTTTTAATTATCTCTACGATAATTACTCTGCTGCATTATATGGAGTAATTTTGCGTATTGTAATTTTTAAAGATGATGCTGACGAGGTGCTTCAAGATGTTTTTGTCAAAATTTGGAATTCTACTGCTCAGTACGATACCTCTAGAGGTACACTCTACACATGGATGCTTAATATTGCACGAAATTCTGCAATAGATAAACTCAAGTCCAAAACTTTTCAGAACAATTTAAAAAACCAAAGCATTCCCGATTTCGTAAATAACAATGTATCACTCTCGGTGCATCAGCCTGATCACTTTCATGAGATTCAGAATATTGTAAATAAAATGAAGGATGACTTTAAGGATATCATAAATAAGTCTTACTTTGAAGGTTTTACTCAGCAAGAAATTTCAGACAAAATGAATATTCCTTTAGGCACCGTAAAAACTAGGACAAGAGCAGCGTTTGTTGAGCTTAGGCAATTATTAAAAGAATTTAAATTATAGTTACATTGGATATTGATGCTTACATATCGTCAGGAATAATAGAGCAGTATGCCTTGGGTACCATTGCCCAAGAGAGTGCTTCTATATTGGAATGTGTTATGAAACATAATTATGAGGTGGAGAAAGCTGTTTTACAAGCTCAGGAAACTTTAGGAGATCTTGCGATGGCGCAGAGCGTGATGCCATCAGCGGATTTAAAAGCAAAAATTGCTAGCAAACTTGTATTTGGAACAGTTAATACTTCTATTCTTAGCGAGAAAAAAGTTGTTCAACTTCAGAAGTCAGATGATGAGGCTATAAGTTTACAACCTCGAAATAAAAATTTCTGGGCTATTGCTGCTTCGCTCCTACTTATCATAAGTTTGGGCTGGAATGTGCTAAATACTACTTCAAAAAATACCGAAATCGAAGATCTTGCCAACAAAAATAATTTGCTAAAAACTCAGGTTGATTTAGTAGAGGAACAGAATATTGTTCTTGTTAATGCTGACAAAATAAAGTTGTTGGGTGTTGAGACACATCCCCAACTATACGCAACTGTAATGTATTCAAACTCCAATCAGGTTTACTTACAACTTGACAATTTGCCTAATGCTCCCGCTGGAAAGGAGTATCAACTTTGGGCAATTGTAGATGGCGCGCCTGTAGATTTGGGAATGTACGATCAGACAAATTCACAGAAATTGCAGCCAATGAAAGCTGTAAAAAATCCTCAAGCATTTGCTATCACTCTCGAAAATCAAGGTGGAAGTCCTACGCCAACAATGGAGCAAATGTACGTAATGGGAAAAGTGGGCTAGTTTTCTGTGCGCTGCAAACCATTTTATTGCCATTAGTCATTTCTACTTTTTTCTTTGGGCGAGCCCTTTCGCCAGAACTTTTTCGTGCAATAGAGATTTTCATTTGGCTCAAGGTCAGGCTGTCCATTCCCAATCTTTATTGTAGCTTTTGCTTCGCAAAGCCACAATAAAGGATTTCCTTTACCATCCCTCTCGCAATATCTCCGCCACTTTTCGCGTCTTTTCTAAAGTTGTAATTCATTTTTTAAATCAAATTTTCAGTAAATTGAAAATAAGTTTATTGAATTTTATCTGATTTGTGACAAGTTATTTTATTGCAATAAAGATCTAGAAATAGCCCGCTTCAAACAATTTGACGCGAAAATATTGTTAAGACTGCTTATCTCTTTAAAATCATAACTACCTTTAAATGTATCTAAAATATTAGAATTTCGATTTGCTTCCAGATAGTATCAATCATTCCGAAAAAAGTACTTTATATGAAAAAGAACTCTACTAACAAAAAATCAAATAATTTTAAGAGTGTTATCTTTCCTGTTTTAGGCGCGATATTCCTTTTTAATTCCATAGACATGAAAGCTCAAGACAATAAGAAATTTTTAAGTGCGAAAGAAAGTGAACCTAAAAACTTTAATTGGATGCAAGGTTTTCCACCTCCAACAGATAGAGTTTTACACACTTGGGATGGCTCTTTCTTTGAGTTTCCCGCTATTCGTTGGAGCGTTAATCATATGAGGGAATTTCTTCCTACCAAAGCGGTTTCCAAAGGTTTAGCAGACGCAAGCGACTTGACTTATGCATTAGACAAAAACATTGACAGGCTAACTTTCACCCCATGGAATTCAAAAAAATCTATGACTTGGGAGTCTTCATTGTATGAAAATTACACTGATGGAATGCTAATTATTCACAAAGGGAAAATCGTATACGAAAGATATTTTGCCGAATTTGACGAAACAAAAGTGCATGCGGTAATGTCACTTACCAAATCTTTTACTGGAACTTTGGCATCTATCTTAGTTGCAGAAGGCGTTCTTGACGAAAATAAGTTGGTGACTTTTTATGTTCCTGAACTTAAAAATTCCGCTTACGGCGATGCTACCGTTCGCCAAGTAATGGATATGACCACAGCATTGGCTTATAGCGAAGATTACGCAAATCCGAAAGCAGATATATGGGATTTTTCAGCTGCTGGAAATCCACTTCCAAAACCTAAAGACTACAAAGGCCCAGTTGGATATTATCAGTATTTACAAACCGTAAAAAAACAGGGAAAGCACGGTGAAATTTTTGGTTATAAAACTGTGAATGCAGATGCATTGGGCTGGATTATTTCGAAAGCTAGCGGAAAATCGGTTAGTCAATTATTGAGTGAAAAGATTTGGTCAAAACTCGGAATGGAGCAAGATGCTTATTATCAAGTTGATGCTATGGGAATTGATTTTGCTGGTGGAGGATTCAATGCAGGACTTCGCGACTTAGGACGTTTTGGCGAAATGATTCGGAATATGGGAAACTACAACGGAAAGCAAATTATACCGATGGCTGCAGTTAGCGATATCGAAAAAGGTGGTGATAAAAATGCTTTTGCCAAATCTGATCATCCAGATCTTAAAGGATGGTCTTACCGAAATATGTGGTGGATGACCGAAAACAAAAATGGCGCTTTTGCCGCGAGAGGTGTTCACGGACAGACAATTTATATTGATCCAACTGCCGAAATGGTCATCATCAGAATGGCTTCGCACCCTATTGCTGGAAACGCTGCTAATGATTCTACTTCCCTCCCTGCCTATCAGGCGGTTGCAGATTATTTGATGTCTAAAAAGTAGTGTTACCTTTTGAAGATAAAAGAACTGATTATAACTTCGGCATTGTTCAGTTCTTTTTATTTTACGGCGATCTAATAAAGTTATCTATTCAACAATGGTGCTTTCTCTCAAGGTCAGATAATTGATGATTGCAGAGACTATTCCAGCAATTACACCTATAATTATCAAGGCCGAAATTAGAGAAACCTCAACTGTACCCATATAACGCTGCCAGAGAACTGCTAGCGAAGTAATCACTCCAAAAGTGAAAAATCCGTGCTTTATGGTCAGCCATAATGTAGTTGGGAAAAATGGTTTCTTCTTTTCTTTAATTCCGAAGTATGCCACTATTGTAAGTAGCATCGAAAGTGAGATTGCTAAAGTTACCGCAGTTCCCAAAACAGTCAAATCAGTATTGGTAATGCTATCTACCGAAATAGGAATATCGCCCTTGTCTTTGAGAAAGAAATATTGAATTCCTCCATTTATAAATGCATTGATAACTCCAGTCGTGACCGCGCCTTTAATTAAATGATTGTTTGTCGAAGTTTTCATAATGAGGTTGTTTTGCGATGAAGGTATTATTTTAATTATAAAAGAAAAACAATAATTTTAGAAATTTAGAAATAAGGCAGCTTGAACAGTTAACCAATCAGGTAATGGTTCAACGAAAGCTAATTCCAATCCTTTTCCGGGAGTTGCGTAAGATACAATTCCCAATAAAGTCATATTTTTATTTAATAGTCCTTTTAAGGTTAGAGACCCTTCTTGACCAAGCATTTTGTTTTTCAAAGTTGTAATTGGTGCAAGTCCACCGTTATTTGTGAGCTGATCAGCACGGAGATTAAAGTAATCAAATGAAATCGCCATCGTCGGTGAAATCCAGCTAGTTAATTCTACTCGATGCGAAACCAAGTTTCCATTTCCAACCAATTTTCTGAAATTCAAACCTTGCACCCAATTTCCTAAAACACCCGTTAATATCGGATCAAATCGTTCGTATTTCTCTGTGGCACCATCATCCCCTTGCAAAAATGAATATCGGTAATAAACCGAAGGAGTGGTTTTCAAATTTTTAAAACTATAACCAACCCCCAGATACCAAGCGTTAGACTCCATATCTTCGGTGTGATGAGCTTGATAGGCGTATTCCGATTTTATAAATAATCCGGTCGAAGCAATATTGGAAAGCCACACTTTAGGATTAATCACGTACATACCTTTCTTTTCTATTGATCCGTCAGGCAGCGAATATTTCGCTCGACCTCCAGAAGTTGAAATATATGAAATTCCTAAATCTAGATTTTTGTTATCGTTGTAATTAAAGGTTCCGATGATATAATTGACATCTAGTTGCTTGTCGCGAAATAATTCTTGTGGTTCGACAAAGTGTCCCGAAATTTTAAAATCTTTGTATTGAATTGCTAGGTTTCCATTTTTCTGAAAAGCAGTTCTCGATGAGGAATACACACTTCCTCTTGGTCCAGCGTTTGAAGATCCTGAGGTTTTTGCGAATAAAAATCCATCATTCAGCTGAAAGTAATTTCGTCCGTAGTTGGCATTAATGGTAATATCTTTATTTTTTCCGAGGGCTGTGGCCAAAAATCCGCCGTACAATCTTTCCATTCCAAAATAAATTGTGCTTCCTGACGAATAAATATCGGTAGTATTTCGACCGGATATCACTGCCGAAGCTTCGCCATACCAATAGATATTTGAACTTCCTAACTTCGAAATTCCCGAAATTCCGGGCTCAATCGAACTTTCCATCCAAAATCTTGTACCTCGTATTGCAGGATCATCTGCAATTGGATTTCCTTGCGAAAAAGCTGGGCCTTCGCCAAAAAGTGCATTAACATCATTATACAAACCAACCGCTCCATTCATGAAAAATTTGAACTGTGCTTGTTTCGATTCGTAAATCATTGGAAAATCCTTGAAGCCTCTTTGAGTTAAAATCCCCTTTGTCACAACTGTTTCTGCAGCATAATCCAACATTTTTACCGTAACAATAATGGTTAGCGGGCGGCTTACCGTTCCACTTCCTGATTCGGAATCAAATAATTCGTAAGTCGCGGTTTCGATATTATCTTCCGCACTAATTCTCCTCATTGCAAGATCAGCCAGAATTGGATTAAAAGTAGTTCCAGGTTTGATAAAGAAAGTATTGTAGAAATCTTCAATTTGCTGCGAAGTCGCGGTAGTAATCGAATCTTTTTGAACCAAAATAATCTTGACATCATTGATAAAATTACCACGCGCCAGTTCCTTATTCACCTTTTGGGTCTGCTGCCCATAAACTTCAGAAAAACCAGCAGTTACGAACAGACAAACCAAAAGGAAAAAAATTGCTGATATCTCAGCAGATAGTACTTTTTCTTGACTCATATTTTAAGAAGTTGGCATTTTACTTTTGTAAACTCCGCCACCATTAACTGTCAATTCAACTCCTGTAATCCAAGCAGCGGATTCACTCATCAGGAATGCCATTGCGTAGGCGATATCTTCAGGAAGTCCTCTTCTTTTCATCACAATTCCTTTTACCACATTGTCAATCATCTCTTGAGTATAACCAGCTTCAATCGAAGATTCGCCGTTATCCACCGTTCCGATAATTAATGAGTTAAAACGAACTTCAGGACCAGATGCAACCGCCATACTTTTAGCCATATTTAGCAGTCCCGCCTTTGCAGTACTATATTCAATAAATTCTGGCGATGGTGTATTACTTACTGCCGAATTCGAAAATACTACAGATGCATTCGGTTCTTTTTTAAGGTACGGCATACTCAGGCGAGTTAAATTGTAAGCACCCAACGTATTTAGTTTGTAAGAATCAATCATCTTTTGTGAGTCAGATCCCCACAATGGCGTATTTGCACCCCAACCAACATTATTGATTACTCCAGAAATCTTTCCGAATTTCTCAATTGTTTTCTGAACTAGATCTTCCACCTGCTTTTCGTCCGTGGCATCTATTTTCAGTCCAAGTGCAGCGTTTCCGTGCTGCTTTTCAATTTCGTAAGCGATGTCTTGCACCCCTTTCTCATTCAAATCTGCCAAAACCACATTTGCTCCCAGCGATCCAAAAAATCTAGCCGCTGCACTTCCGATTGCTCCTGCACCGCCCGAAATTATAATTACTCTGTCTTTAAAATCATACAATTGATTGATTGTTTTCATACTTTCTAATTTAGAGATTTACAAAAATGTACATGCAGAGAAAGGTACAAAAGATCTCAAATTAAAGCAATGCGAAAAAGATCAAAGATCAATCTTTGATGCAGTTTTTTTTACTTTTAGCACTATACTATTTGGTAAAAAAAAATAAAAGTTTTTTTAAAATTTTAAAATGGAAAATGATCAACTAAAGAATAATGCAATTCGAAGAAAAGTTCCCTAGCCCAGA
>CBDUDY010000072.1:0-9929 GCA_965366055.1 uncultured bacterium | reverse complement strand
CAATATTTCAAATCTCTATGATATTAAAGAGGAATATGATAAGTCCATTCTAAATTTACAATCCATTTTAAATGAAGAGTTGAAAATCAATAATCCTTTATCCTACGCTAGAGTACTTAGCAACCTCGCATATTCCAAATTTAAAAACAAAGAATATGACGGGGTAGAATCAATGTTTCTAGAATCTTTGAGAATAGCAGATGGAGTAGGTCATGAGTCAGATTTATTATATAAATATATTTATTTTGGGGAATACTACATCAGTCAAAAAGATACTGCAAATGCGATTAACTATATTTCTTTAGCAAACAATTTAGCATCCAAAAACGGCAATACAAATGAAGTGCTATGTACTCTTAAACTTCTTGCAAAAATAGATAAGAAAAATGCTTTAAAATATTCTTCAGAATATATTATAACCAGCGATAACATACAATCCTTACAGAAAAAAACTCGAAATAAATATGCAAGAATTGAGTATGAAACTACCAAAATTCAAGATGCAAATAAGGCACTAAGCAGAAACAATGTCATTATAATCAATGTCGCGATTGCACTAATTACTCTTTTGATACTCTTTATTGTTGTTCGTTATATAAAATATAAAAATAAAGAACTACAGTTTTTGCGAAGGCAAGAAAAAGCAAGTGAAGATGTGTATAATTTACTAACCGAGCAGCAGCAAAAAATTAATCAGGCCAAGGATATTCAAAAAACTAAGATCGCGCAAGAGTTGCATGATGGTGTGATAAACACACTTTATGGAATTCGCCTTAATCTTGGGTTTTTTAATTCAAAAGCGGACGAAGTATCTGTGGAAAAGCGCAAAGATTATATAGAAGAATTAAAAAAAGTTGAAGGCGAAATAAGAACTATTTCTCATGATTTAAGTCGTAACGCCTTTTTTGACGGAACCAATTTTAATATGCTGTTGGAGGCCTTGATAAAAAATCAAGAATCTATAAGCAAAACTAGATTCACTTATGTAAAGACAGTAGATTCCAATTGGACCGATGTCCCCAATCTTTGCAAGATAAATTTATATCGAATAATCCAGGAAGCAATCCTTAATGTAAATAAATATGCGCAAGCGCAAAATTGTATTATTAGCTTTGAAAGAAGTGGCAATAAAATTCGAATCCTTATTGAAGATGATGGGATAGGATTTGACACAGCAGTCAAGAAAACCGGGATAGGTCACATCAATATGAATAATCGAATTAAGGATCTTAATGGTAAAATCGTTTTGACATCACAGGTTGGCAAGGGTACTACAATTGAAATAATAGTAGATATCTCTGCAACGAAGGACTCAAAGAGTACAGGACTAATCTCGAAAGTTATAAACATAAAAAAGCCTCTATATTAGAGGCTTTTTATATTTTATTCTAGAGAACAAGACTACCCGTTATTTGCATCTCTCAATGCTTTTACGTGATCATGATCTTGTCTCAAGGCTGCTTCTTGTTTTTTTACCATCGCAACCTGCTCAGCAGTCAAATCTTTTGGATCTTCTAAAACTTCGCTGTAAGCTTCTAATGCTTTGTCTTCTCCAAACTCACATGAATCTAAAACAGTTTGTCTTTCATTGCTAGACAATGCCGCTTTTACGTCCATCCAAGCTCTAAAAAACTTTCCTGAAATTCTTGTACCTTCTGTTGGTTCGCCACCAAGTCTATTTACCTCGGCGCGCAATTCAGAAAGATTATTATGTGAAGTTGCAGCTAGCTTTCCAAATAAAGTGTGTAATTCTCCATTGTCCATTTCTTTGGCAGCTGTTTCATATCCTTCAACTCTATCGTTGTTAATTTCTACTAGCTTATTTAACTTGTCGATGTTTTTTGAATTATCCATTTTTAATAATTTTGTGGTTTGTGATTGATTATTTTACAAATTTGATGTTTTTCGCAACCGAATTGATTACACAATTTGTAAAGAATTTTATAGGACTTTTTGAAATTCTTAAAAAGCAGGTAATTAATCTTAATACGCTGTTAATCTTTAAGTTTGATCTATAATTAGCTAGCGATTCTTTAATTGCTAGTCAAAATTAGATCCATAAAAAATGGGTACTCAATAAAAGAATTAAGTACCCATTTAGCAAATAATAAAATTGTCTATTTACAATCTTTCAAAACCTCTACGGTTGTAAAAATTTTCATCATATACAACTAAGGCTTCATCATCATTTCGATGGTAATTTCTGTATGCTCCAACTTCATAGTCGGGATCAATTGCATATCCTTTTGCAAATCGTTTTGTTTTGGCAAATGTTTCATGATTGATTTGAGTAGTCATCACATCTTTGCGATCACGACTAATTGTGACCATTCCAATTGGAATAATAAGATGGTTTTCACCGTCTTTATTTAAAAACTCATGAATTCCAGAAGAAGATTCTCCGTAAACATCATGTCCTTTGTCAATTACAGAAGAGTTCACTTCTACATCTAAATACACAACCCTTTCTGCTTTTTTACTCACCAAAAAATCATGTACTTTTCCTATTACACGACTATCAACATCCTTAACATCCCATCCACGTACATCTGCATAATGGTCTGCGACTTTGTAATCTGAAAGTTCATCTAAGTAAAATAAGTCTTTTTTATCTTTGTCCATAATGTTTGTTCTTTAATATTATCTATTCATTTTTTCCAATAAATCGGCTGAATCATCAAAAAATCCTTTAATTTTTGCTTTCTGATTCAAAGCAAGTTCTTTAACATTAATAGCTTCTGATGCCATTTTTGTTTTAGTAGCTTCCGATTTTAAAGCAGGAAATTTTGCTTCTTGAACTTTTACTAATACAGTACTTATCAAATCAGTTGACTTCTTAATATTGTCAGCATGATTCGTAGCTTGTGGATCTTTAGTGATTTCATCTGCAAATTTGCGCGCATTATCAAGATCCATTTTTGAATCAAAATTAACTTTTGACGAGATTTCTTCTGTCGCATCTATTAGTTTTGTCAATGCATTGTGGGAATATTCGTGATCAAGAGTCATTTTTCCATCGTCGTTTTTCACAAATGCAACAAATGCAGCGACATCAGTTAGATTGTCATCAATATACTGATCATCCTGCATCTCAGTTCTGTCCACAATAGTGTCGCGGTTTGTGTTCGTTTCATTCTTGATTACTGTAGTATTTTTAAAAAATAGAAAGTAAATAATTAAAGCAAGTACTAGTAACGCAAGAATCCAAGGCCAAATAGGTTTCTTTTTTTCAATTTTAATTTCTGCCATAATAGTTTAATTTATTGGTTAGGAAATAAATATTTACTCAGAAAGATCTCTGACTAAAGTTTGTATCAGTAAATATACGTCCTCATTTAAGCAAAAACGTTACATAATTTTTTAAAATTATTACAATTCGTTAGTGTTAATTTTAAATTTAGTTAAAAGGGAGGCTATTAATTTAGAATAATTGAAATGTATATTTTCGAGGAATCTTCGGAATTGACAGAACATTCTTTTTTATATTCAAGTTTTTTTGATCGTAGTCAAAAATTACTTCATCAGTTCAGAATCTTTTAGTTCTGTTTCAATAGCACTTTCGAGTTTGTTGTAGAGCTTGCCTCTTATAAAAAGTCTGTTTGCTACTGAAAATAGGAAGTTATCTACTAGCGCATTCGTCACCGCTTCGATCCTGCTTTTAAATAATGACTTGTATTTTCTTTCAAATCCTTTTCTTGTGATAGATGGAAACTCAGGATACGTTAGTTCCGCATCAATTCCATACTGCGCTGTATCATAAATATTTGTAGATGCATGTAAAACGCGCATATCTGGAATAATTGGAAAAAGTCTTGGGCTTTTTTGCTCAGTTTGAATTTCATTATAAGAAAACCTTTCAAAAGCTGCAACTGATGGATAATCTGTTAGCCGCTCTGCAATATCTGTCTGCGGAACACCAAAATAATACCTTAAAAAACTTTGGCAGTTTTGTCGACCAAGTAAAAAGTCGTGATGTCTAAAAGACTTGTCCAGAAATCCCGCAAAACCACTAAATGGCGCCGATGCCAAATCATTTCCGGTCCGTACTAATTTTCCTTGAGACATTGCTTTCCGAACTGGTTCAATAAGATATTTGGTACGATTGCTTTGGTCAAGTGCCTCGAGAATCCCGTCCTGATTAAACATTACTTGATTTCGCAGCGCCTTAAACATGCCTTTTGCGATTGAAATAATATCTCGTGCCGGATTTTCTGCCTCCACCTCATTGTCCTGATTTGGAAACGGATCAACCATAATAACAGCATAACGATCTTTCAGAACTTCTGCTATATTCTTTTCTCTTAAAACTTTTAATGCAATTGCAAATGGCTCATTATTAATCAATCCACCATCAACCGAGTTAAATTTATAAACTGTATCTTTTTTGATAAGAGGATAAATTCCAGTCCGTTTTCCAAAAAGATATTTAGGATAACGCTCCACATATCTTTGAGATATCGCAACTTCTCGAGATTTTAGTCCGATAGGAAACGCCGCCGTACTCAGGGTTGCATCTTTTAAGTACCCCATATCTTTAGGGTTATTCAAGTCCAGCACATAGTATAAATCTTCACCATCAGGAATTCCACGCGTATAAATGGTATTGCTGAGTTTGTACCTAAAAAAACCTGCGTGACTAGTTATAATAGAACCACTTTTGTCATTTCCACCAAAATCAATTTTAAAATTCAATCCACGCAGATTTGTCGTGGTTAGAATTAGGTCAAGACTGTCAGAAATGTAAGAAGGATATGGGCGTAGTTTTTTAATTTTCATCGCATTAGTCGCAATTGAATCAATAGCGTGCGAGTTTAATAACGATTCTGGTTTCTGCCCTTTTTTTATATCATCATTCAAAAGCATTTTCTCTAAAGTGTCCGATTTCGCATCATCTCCCATTTCCACCCAACTCTGATAATAGCGATTATTTTTTCCAAAAGGATTATCCTTATTTGCAGGTTGATAACTATCATCAACCACATTTAGCAAAGTTAAAGCACCTGAAATTCCACCTGCCGAAGATCCAGAAATCACATCAATTTCCACCTCGTGCATCGGAATCGAAGAATCATAATCAGGATGATCAATGCCTAAATTTCTGTTTTTGATTTTTGCCTTTTCCCACAGATCTAGAGTTTCAAGCAGATAATCCATAACTCCAGCAGTAAAGGCACCTGCAGACACCGCACCAGCCATAGTAAGGCAAATTTTAAATTTTTGAGTTTCGCTCATCGTAGAAATTTTAAGAATCAGAAGAATTAAAAGAGCATTTCTCAAAAAAATGTATTGTGTGAAAGTCCGAAGTAAATTCAATATCTAATATAAGATTATTTTGTCAGAAATTGATTTTCGAGATGGTAGGTTGTAGAAATTTGTTTCCTTTTTTTAGTTTAGAGTAAATTAGGCTTTCGCCGAAAGACTTCAACTCAATACAACTTTAATATGAAACAAGGCCGACTATTCTTCTATTCAACACTATAAAGAAGGTGACTATTCCTCGGTTGAAGATCTATTGCGAAAAGTGAAGTTACCCTCGAAAAATCTGTAATAATTGTCGTTTTAAAACCTTTCGCCAATTATTGTTTTAGATTTTATTAAGTAGATATATTACGTGCTAGTTCGGCCAAGTCGGTAAATAAGCAAAACACCACTATTTTGTAACGAATAATCAAACCTAAATTTTTTAGTTCTAATTTGCTTTTTAGATTACGCATAAAATTTCTAAAACTAAAACACCAGCAATAGCGCTGCTGCCATAAGAATCTTGAGTATTTGTACTACTGAAATGAACATATCATTTCCAGTAATGATCTTAAATTCGCTCCAATAAGTCGAAGTAGCATTTTTTATCTAGTAGAGTGAACAGAAATAAAAGTTGCAAGAAAATAATAAAAAGCTTTAAAAATTAGCGCAGGCGAGGAATAATTTTGAAATTAAATATTTTTAAAAACACCGAAATAATTATCGCCTCTGTCTCTTAGCCTCAAAAAGCAATACGGCCGCAGCAACCGAAACATTCATTGAATCAATCTTTCCTTCCATCGGAATAATGATGTTTTGTTTTGCAGCATCACGCCATTCTTGTGTAAGTCCAGTTGCTTCTGTACCAACAACAATTGCTGAGGCTTGAGTGAAATCTTCTAAAAAATAATCGGTTGAGTTTTGAAGCGCTGCAGCAAAAATCGAAATATTCTTTTCCTTTAAATATTCGATAATTTCAGAAGTTGTTGCCGTTGCGATTTGAACGCTAAACAAGCAACCTACGCTAGACCTCACAATGTTAGGATTGTATAAATCACTTTTAGGATTTGCAATAATTACAGCATCCAGATTTGCCGCATCTGCAGTACGCAAAAGTGCGCCTATATTACCAGGTTTTTCGGGCGCTTCAGCGACAAGAATTAGTGGATTGATTCCTAGTTTCAAGGATTTTAAATCATGGTTTTTTACTTCGGCTACAGCCAAAATACCTTCGGTTGAATCTCGATACGCCAACTTTTGATAAACTTCGTCGTTGATCTTGATAAATTCCGTTGACGAATCTCCCAAAGATTTTACTTGATTGTCATCAGTCAACAAAGAATTAAAAAGAATGGTTTTTATTTTATAATCAGCGCTCGTAGCAATTTCAATTTCCCGCTGTCCTTCTATCAGAAAAAGTCCTGTCTTCTTTCGGATTCTAGATTTTTCCTGCATTTGCAGTAGCGACTTTATGTAGGTATTTTGAGAACTGCTGATTTCTTTCAAGGTCGTAAAGATTTTGGCAAAGATACAACGGAAATAATTTCTTCATATCGACAGCACAAAAATTATGTTTCAACTCTTGCGATTGCTACTTTTGCACGCTATGAATATGTTTTTCGTTTTAGAGATTTTAGGTACGATTGCATTCGCTATTTCCGGTGCACTTACAGCGATGCAAAAAAAGATGGATCCGTTTGGAGTTTTTATCATTGCTTTTGTCACAGCTGCTGGAGGCGGTACACTTCGCGATGTAATGATTGGGAGCACGCCCGTGGGTTGGATGCTAGATCTGCAATATATTTATATGATTATTGCTGGATTTATTTTAGCCATTATTTTCAAAAGAAAACTCGACAGACTCCGAATTTCGATGATGCTTTTTGATACTATCGGTCTGAGCGTTTTTACGTTGATTGGTTTACAAAAAGGAATAGATTATGGATTACATCCAGCCATTAGTATCGGTTTAGGAACAATAACCGCCTGCTTTGGTGGGGTTTTGAGAGATATTCTCTGTGCCGAAATTCCAGTAATTTTCCGAAAAGAGATTTATGCTACTGTATGTATTTTTGGAGGAATTGTCTTTTTTATCCTCAGAAAATTTGATCTTTCCACCGATGTCATCTATTTAATATCAGCAATTTGTATTGCAACGCTCCGACTTTTAGTGGTCAAAAATAAATGGACTTTACCTGCAATTACAAAACAATAACTTACTTAGATAGATAAATATATCCAGTAATAGCTTCCTGAAAATCCTTGTCTCGAAGATTTAAAACGTAGAAATATGTTCCGTCTGGTAAAATCTGATTTCCTATTAAAATTCCTTTATTTGCGAAGCCGTCCCAATTTTCAGTTTGATTAGTTCCCGACCAAACCAAAGTACCCCAGCGATTGTAAATAGATAATTCGAAATCTAGAAATACATCTCGAAGTCCGTCAATAATAAATGTATCATTATAGCCGTCGCCATTTGGTGAGACATAATTATAAATTGTTGGAGGACAATTTCTGCTAATCAGCAAAAAACTGACAATAGTTTCGCAAATTTGGTCATTTAGACGCAAAAATATTTGCTGCGGACTTAAATCTGAAGTGTAATTAGAAATATTACTGATTGCATTTGTCTGAGATTGTGCGTCTTCAAGAGAGGTATAGTAGCTTAAATTTTCGCTAGAATTGTTGGGTAACTGTACCTTTATTTCTTCCAAATCAAAAATCGCTTTTCCAAATCCAATATTACAACTTGTTATATTTTCAAGGTCACCAATAGTTGGCGGCAAGGTTAGGAAAAATTCCTGCGAAAATTCATTATTATCTTCATCTGTTTCTATCACAGACCCAACTCCTTGACCATTATCGTCCACAACGATTTTCACGTTGAATGGACTAACAATTCCCGTAAGTAAATTCAGTAAAATGGAACTATTTTGGCTTTCGCCGATGCCAATTTCTGCGGTGGTTTGCGTTACCGCGGACAACACATTATTAATATAAATCGCAATTTTTGTGCCTGTTGGCAATACCGCGGTACTATTAACATTCGACACTACATAATCTACTTTAAGTTTATCTGTGCCGCACAAATTACTTAAATTGGAAATCACAACAGTCGCATCAGGAAGTTGACTATTTAGTTTGGTCACTACACAATTTATCATCACAAAATCCTGTCCTGACGTAAGATTAATTACTGCGGAGTCGTCTCCAACGGCAATATTATTCTGAATTTCGTAGACATCAAGATCCATATTGTACAGATTAGTTTGCCCAGTAATACTGTTTGTCCCGTTAAAAGCGTTGTTCACAGGATTCAACGGAGGATTCGAAATTGGATTTCCATTTATCGAAAGTGTCTCATTTACGGCAATATTTCGATCGCCTTCCCAAGCCACAAAACCGATTTTAGCACCTAGATTATCAACGACATTTAAATTGGTCAAGTTGATACTTAAAATCTCTGGAACACTTTGAAGTCCATCGTAAATATTGATTTGATTTAGTTGAAGTGAAATGTTTTTATAAACTATAACCATCGCCCAACCACCAAAATTAGTTCCATTAAAGCAATATTGAGTGGGGGAGATGAATGGACTTAAATCCAAATCAGACAAAGTATAAACTCCATTTCCATAATTCTGGACCAAAGTGGTAACATCTGCAAAGGCGCTGAAAAATACATTTGTTGCGGCAGGGGGACCCACAAAAAAACTTCGTTCGGCCACTATTTCTTGCCCGTTTAATTTTACTTCAAAT
Organism: uncultured bacterium; assembly: GCA_965366055.1. Taxonomy (GTDB): domain Bacteria; phylum Bacteroidota; class Bacteroidia; order Flavobacteriales; family Flavobacteriaceae; genus Flavobacterium. The sequence goes on along the minus strand of CBDUDY010000072.1, from coordinate 929 downwards.
ACTCCCGTGCCCGAACCAGCCCAGTATAAATAGGCACTTTGCACGATATCTTCCGAATTTAAATTCAAAGTGGCCGATGAAAAAGTTAGAATTTCACACGGATCATTTGCTCCATTTTCACGCACATTTAAGGTGTTTCCAACAAAGGTAAAGTCATAACGCCCGTTAAATTGTGTGAGAAGGCTTACGTCTTGTGCAGTTGCAAAGAAGCAATTTAATAGTAAAAAGTAGCGTACTATATGTAATAAATATACTTTCAAATAGTTAGAATATAAGTGTTTTAAATGTACAATAAATTTAGGCTACTATTTTTTTGGAGCTTAATCCTGCTGTGCACTATATCTTTCCTGCCCCAAAAAAGGGGCAGGAAAGGATGCCGTTCCCATCAGGGCTAGGGCACTTGCGCATGATAGCAGACTTCGGTTTAAATTAGAATCTAAGTTTTTTAAACATGGGTTCAAGAATTTTCTACGGTTTTATTTAATTCCAGTTACTTTGGATTGTTTTGAATATTTGACACTATAGATAAATCGTTCTTTTTTAGATTGTCCTCCAGAAACTTCTAACGTCCAAAGAAGTCTTCCAATATCTGAAGTATATTCGGCACTTCCTTTTTCTTCCAGCTCAACCTGAATTCCTTTTTCTTGCGAAACTGGAATTTGATCTAAAATTTCAATCTTGATTGGAACAGATTTTTTGTTTTTTACGACCAATTCATAGCCAAAAGACTGCTTGGTATTTGATCCAATAAATTTAGAAGACGTAAATTCCTTAATTGGCGTTCGCTCAACTACAATACTATTATCCAATCCCATCGAAATCATTAATGAATCTGCGGTAACTGCAGGATTGATTTCAGAAGTGCCAACAAATGCACCTTCAAAAAAGATATTTGCTTTGCCCGGAATCAAATTATAATTTGTCCAATC
>CBDUDY010000071.1:0-10273 GCA_965366055.1 uncultured bacterium | reverse complement strand
GTTCTGAAGAAAGTAGCAGGCAGCTTAAAGAAATAGCCGAAGCCTTCGAAGAAGCCCACAATCTAGGAATGCTTACAATTTTATGGTGCTATTTGCGTAACGAAGCATTCAAAACCGAAAAAGTGGATTATCACGCGGCTGCCGACTTAACAGCACAAGCCAATCATTTGGGGGTAACCATTCAGGCAGACATCATCAAACAAAAATTACCAACTAATAATTTCGGATTTCAGGAAATCGGATTTGGGAAATATGATGATGCAATGTACAAAACACTAACAACTGATCATCCTATTGATCTATGCAGATTACAAGTAGCCAATTGCTATATGGGAAAAATAGGCTTAATTAATTCAGGTGGAGATTCCAAGGGAGAGTCAGATATGGCCGAAGCTGTGACAACAGCCGTCATCAACAAAAGAGCTGGAGGTTCAGGTTTAATTGTTGGAAGAAAAGCGTTTCAAAAACCTTTTGGGGAAGGAGTTGGATTATTGCAAATGGTGCAAAAAGTTTATCTGGAAAAGACCATAACGGTAGCTTAATTTCTCAATGATGCTGAAAAACATCGTTATGAGTCAAAAAAGTATAACAGTGATGTATTTACAGCTAAAAGTGAAAGTTGTTTAATCTACGCTGTGTTTTATGTCTCTTATCAAAAACTGGAGAAATAAGTAGTAATCAAAATAGATTTTCTATGCCAAAAAAACAACTGCGAGGAGATAGAACCAAAATAAATAAAGCAATATGGATCATACAGGTCATTTTAATACTAGAATACCCATAGAAAAACTAGGAATCATTCTTAGTCCTAGCAGATTAGAATTTGAAAACAACGGCGCATTGAACCCTGGAATATTTCAAGAGGGTAAAGAAGTGCATATGTTTTACCGTGCGGTGCAAGATGGTAACTATTCCACCATTGGATATGCTAAAACTAATGAACATTTAGAACTTTTAGAACGGAAAACGAGTCCTTTGATAACGCGTGATTTTGAATACGAAAAAATTGGTGTCGAAGATGCACGGATAGTTAAAATTGAAGACATCTTTTATTTAACATACACAGCCTATGATGGCATAAATGCTATGGGAGCTTTGGCGACTTCCAATGATATGCGATACTTTGAAAAAAAGGGAATTATCACTCCGTCTCTTAACTATAGCGAATATAAACATAATCTTGAATGCTGCAACCAGGAAAAATTGAACCCCAAATATTATCATTATTATAACCTGTTTGCGGAATTAGGGGTAATAGATGAAAAATTCAGAATGCTAAGAGATAAGGATATCGTACTATTTCCTAGGAAGATAAACAATAAGTTTGTAATGCTCCACCGTATATGGCCAGGAATACAAATTGTTAAGTTTGAAAAATGGGAAGATCTTACCAAAGAATTTTGGGAGGATTACATAATGAATCTTACAGATTATATTCTTATGGATCCACTCTACGATTTTGAAGTAAATTATCTGGGAGCAGGTTGTCCACCAATAGAAACAGAATATGGCTGGCTGTTAATTTATCACGGGGTTTGTGAGACAAATATTGGAAAAAGTTACCATGCTGCTGCGGCACTTTTAGATAGAGCTGATCCTACAAAAGTAATTGGGCGGCTGCCTTATCCACTTTTCTCGCCTTCAGAAAAATACGAAATAGAAGGAGTGGTTAATTATGTTGTATTTCCTACAGGAACGGCTTTGTTTGATGATGATCTTTATATATATTATGGAGCAGCAGACAAGTATGTCGCTGTAGCGAAAGTTTGTTTAAAGATGCTGATTACTGAATTGCTACTAAATAAAGTATAAGATTTATCAAAGTTAAAGGGCAATTTGTTATTAAATAACATCAGAATTAAAACGCTGACACAATTTAAAAAATTAGGATTATGAAGACGAATTTAAAGATGATACTCATTTCATCCTTTCCTCCACGAGAATGTGGCATTGCGACATTCTCACAGGATCTTTCTAATGCAATATACCAAATTTACGGGCATACATTACCTGTAGAGATTTATGCATTGGAAAATGATCAGGAAAAATGTGGAAAAAGGGATAAAGTAACAGATATTTTGCATACACCAACATTAGCGGAATATAGAAGAGTCGCTAATGACATAAATGAACGTGATGATGTAGGGATGATCTGCATTCAACATGAATTTGGTCTTTTCGGCGGAGACTTTGGTGAAAACATTCTATCATTTATGCTGGCTGTTAATAAACCAATAATATTAGTTTTTCATACAGTGCTCCCCAATCCCGAAAGCAAATTAAAAAGTATTGTAACGGCTCTTTGTGATCTATCTGAAAAAGTAATTGTCCTCACAGAGAATTCTCGAAAAATCTTGAATAATGAATACAATATAATCAAAGAAAAAATAAAAGTGATCCCACACGGAACGCATAGCGTACTGTGGAAAGATAAGGAGAAATTAAAAAGTAAATATGGATTTACGGAGAACATCATACTGTCCACTTTTGGACTTTTGAGCGCAAATAAAAATATTGAAACCGTCCTCTATGCTTTACCTGAAATTGTAAAGAGATATCCAAATATTATTTATCTCATTCTAGGCAAAACGCATCCCGAAGTTTTCAAAAATGAAGGTGAAAAATACAGGCAAAGACTAACGGAAATTATTATCAGCCTGAATCTCACAGCAAACGTTCAATTTGTTAATAAATATCTGGAACTAGAGGAAGTTCTGAATTATCTAAACCTTTCAGACCTGTATTTGTTTTCTTCTAAGGATCCTAATCAGGCAGTAAGCGGAACATTAGCCTACGCCATGAGTACAGGTTGTCCCGTTATTTCTACACCTTTTCCGCATGCAAAAGAATTAATAAACGATTCTAATGGTATTTTACTAAATGATTTTAATGATCCGAAGCAATTCCAAGATGCGATTAGCTGCTTATTAGAAAATAATGAAAAAAGAATAGAAATGGGTAGAAATGCATTTTCCAAAATGCGCGCTACTTGTTGGGAAAATGTGGCAATAGGATATGGAAGGATTTTCGGGAAAATTACAAATAAAAATGAAGATTTAATTTATCAATTACCTGAAATAAACACATTGCATTTTGAAGAATTGACCACCAATTTTGGGATGCTTCAGTTTTCTGAATTTGATACACCTGATCCCACTTCTGGATATACTTTAGATGATAATGCCCATGCCTTGATTGCAATCATTATGCACTATGAGAAATTCAATAAAGAAGATTCATTAAACTTAGCAGCGAGGTATCTAAATTTTATAGATTTTGTCCAGCAGGACAATGGTTGGTTTCAAAGTAATGTAGATACTAATGGTAAAATCTCCTCTAAAAATCTGGAAGTCAATCTTGAAGATGCAAATGGTAGAGCACTTTGGAGTTTAGGATATGTTTTGTCTAAGAAACCTTTACTACCAAATAATATCATTTCAACGGCTGAAAATTGTTTTGTAAAAGCCTTGCCAAAGATCACTTCACTTTCCTCACCAAGAGCAATTAGTTTCGCCTTAAAGGGACTTTATTATTTCAATACCACTTCTGATAAAAGTGTTGAGACATTAACAGAAATAATGGTGGAAAAATTATTGGGCTACTATGAATTGACATCCGATCAGGACTGGAACTGGTATAAAGACTATCTTACCTTTGCAAATAGCGTTTTGCCTGAAGCGATGATGTATGCCTACTTAATTTTAGGAAATAAAAAATACAAAGAAATTGCTGAAGTAACTTTTGATTTTCTTCTGTCTCAATATTTTATGAAAGGGAAAATACAGGTAATTCCTAATAAAGGCTGGTTTCACAAACGAAATGAACGCACATTTTTTGGCGAACAGCCGATAGAGGTAGCCTACACTATATTCACATTGGAATTATTTTATCAAGTAACGCAAAAAATTAAATATAAAGAACAGTTGCAAATTGCTTTTAGTTGGTTTCTTGGTAATAATCACCTGACTCAAATAATGTACAATCCTGTTAACGGCGGAAGTTATGACGGTTTGGAAAAGGAAAGTATAAATATAAATCAAGGTGCAGAATCAACAGTTTGTTTCCTTCTCGCGAGACTAGTTATTGATAAATGGGCGACGAAAAATAAGTCCGAAACATTTAATATTATGAGCTATGAATCCTGAAACGTCATATATCCTTACTATTAATGGTGGTTCATCCAGTATCAAATTTTCTTTGGTCAGAATGAATGAACCTCTTGAGAGGTTGCTGTATGGAGCGATTGAAAATATCGGTGCCCAAAAGACAAAATTCAATTTTACTAACGCTAATAATCCACAAAAATTCAGTTCTGATATTGAAGCTAAAGATCACCCACAAGCCGCGAACTATTTGATCGACTGGCTAGAGAAGCAACAAGATTTTACTTCTGTCGCAGCAATAGGACATCGGATTGTTCATGGGATGCAACATATCCAACCCACATTAATTACAGATCAACTGCTAGATGAATTAAAAAAAATCAGCGACTTTGATCCTGAACATTTGCCCGAAGAAATTAAACTGATAGAGGTGTTTAAAAAACGACATCCCAGTATAAAACAAATAGCCTGTTTTGATACTGCATTTCATAATTCTATGCCAGTGGTGGCAAAGTTATTATCCATTCCGCGCCGCTATTATGAAATGGGAATCAGGCGATATGGATTTCATGGACTTTCTTATGGATACTTGTTGGAGGAACTTGAAAATATAGCTGGATTAAAAGCTGCAAAAAGTAAAATAGTTTTAGCTCATCTTGGTAGCGGTGCAAGTCTTGCCGCGGTGAAAGAGGGTAAAAGTATTGATACAAGTATGGGATTTACTCCAACTTCCGGACTGCCTATGAGCACGCGCACAGGTGATTTGGATCCTGGGGTCGCTTGGTATTTAATGCATCATGAAAAGTTCACCCCAAAGAAGTTCAGCGATCTTATTAATCACGAATCTGGATTGCTCGGCATTTCAGAAACCAGCTCTGATATGAGAGAACTAATGGGTTACAGCGATACTGACAGCAGAGCCGCCGAAGCAATCGAGCTGTTTTGCTACCAAACAAAAAAATGGATCGGCTCATTTGTAGCGGCACTTCAAGGCTTGGATATAATAGTATTTTCAGGCGGAATTGGAGAAAACTCTCCTGAGGTACGAAGTAAGATTTGTGACGGTCTTAAATTCCTTGGAATAGAATTGGACGTGGTAAAAAATATAAATAACCAAACAATTATTTCATCAGACAGAAGTAAAGTGACAGTATATGTAATTAAAACTAATGAGGAATTGATGATTGCAAAAATGGTTGACAATTTTTTAAAATAAGTATAAATATTATGAAAACAGAAACTATAAATACAGCAGCTGAAACCCTGTCGCCCGAGCTATTGCGAAAAACAAATGCCTACTGGCGGGCAGCAAATTATCTCTCCGTAGGTCAGATATATTTGTGGGACAATCCTCTGATGCGCCAACCACTAAAACCGGAACATATTAAACCTATGCTATTAGGTCATTGGGGCACTACGCCAGGACAGAATTTTATTTATGTTCATTTGAACCGGATTATAAAAAAACACGACCTAGATATGATATACATTTCAGGTCCGGGACATGGTGGTCCAGCAATCGTGGGAAATGTGTACCTAGAGGGAACCTATAGTGAGGTTTACCCAAAGATAAGTCAGGATGAAGAAGGTTTACAAAAATTGTTTAAGCAGTTCTCTTTTCCAGGTGGTATTCCCAGTCATGTTTCGCCGGAGTGTCCCGGTTCCATCCACGAAGGTGGTGAGTTGGGATATTCACTTAGCCATGCTTTCGGAGCCGCTTTTGATAATCCAGATTTAATTGTGGCCTGTGTGGTGGGCGATGGCGAAGCCGAGACAGGGCCGTTAGCTACTGCTTGGCATTCCAATAAATTTTTAAATCCTATTACAGACGGTGTAGTACTTCCTATTCTGCATCTAAATGGCTATAAAATTGCCAACCCAGCAGTGCTTGCCCGCATTAGTAGTGAAGAATTGGAGCAGCTATTTAAAGGTTATGGGTGGAAGCCTTATCTAATTGAAGGCGATGACCCAATGGAAATGCACCAAATAATGGCGCAGTTGATGGATAAAGTAATTGAAGAAATAAAAGCAATAAAAAACAACGCTGTTGAAAATAGTGATGCTGAACGTCCCATTTGGCCTATGATTATTTTGAAATCTCCCAAAGGATGGACAGGGCCAAAATTCGTGGATGGAGTAGCCATAGAAGGAACTTTTCGTGCACACCAAGTTCCAATCGCAGATGCGGCGTCAAATCCTGAACATCTAAAACAGTTGGAAGATTGGCTAAAGAGCTATAAACCCGAAGAACTTTTTAATGAGCAGGGACTTTTTTTACAAGAATTACAAGATTTAGCACCAGAAGGACAAAAAAGAATGGGCTCCAATCCACATGCTAACGGCGGCCTTTTGCTAAAGGAGCTGCGGCTACCTGATTTTCGTAATTATGGTTTTGAACTTAAGGAACGCGGTGAAACGGGTCCAGGTGATACTAAAATTTTAGGCAACTTTGTAAGAGATGTGATTCTTGAGAATAAAGAGCAAAGAAACTTCAGATTATTTGGTCCTGATGAAACATTGTCCAACAAATTGAATGCAGTGTTTGAAGTGACTAACCGACAATGGGAGGCACCAATCATTGAAACTGATGAATTTTTGAAGAAAGATGGCCAGGTAATAGAGATGCTCAGCGAGCATCAGTGCGAAGGCTGGCTCGAAGGATATCTTTTAACAGGAAGACATGGATTGTTCAATTGCTATGAAGCCTTCATTCACATAATTGACTCTATGTTTAACCAGCACGCAAAATGGCTGAAAGTTACTGCAGAACTTCCGTGGCGCAGAAAGATTGCTTCCCTGAATATCCTTTTGGCATCACACGTTTGGCGGCAGGACCATAACGGTTTTACCCATCAGGATCCCGGATTTCTCGACGTGGTAATGAATAAAAAAGCATCTGTGATACGAGTTTATCTACCAGCAGATGCCAATTGTCTTTTATCAGTAATGGATCATTGTTTCCGGAGCGAACATTACGTCAATGTGGTTGTGGCCGGAAAACATCCCTCGCCACAATGGCTCTCAATGGAGGAAGCGGTAATCCATTGCACCAAAGGAATAGGGATCTGGAAATGGGCAAGCAACGACAACGGCATCGAACCCGATGTAGTTATGGCCTGTGCGGGTGATGTGCCTACGTTGGAGACTTTGGCAGCTGTATCTATATTGCGTGAAAAATTACCAAATCTAAAAATCAGGGTCGTCAATGTCGTTGATCTGATGAAGCTACAGTCCGAGAAAGCACACCCACATGGGTTGAATGATGCTGATTTTGATATGTTGTTTACGAAAACCAAACCGATCATTTTTGCCTTTCATGGATATCCGTGGTTGATCCATAGACTAACCTACAATCGCAATAACCATATCAATTTACATGTACGTGGCTACAAGGAAGAAGGTACAATTACTACCGCTTTTGATATGACGGTATTAAATGATATGGATCGTTTTCACTTGGTACAAGATGTGCTAGATCGCTTGCCGAACTTGGGCAACGAAGTAGCTTATCTAAAACAGGAGATGCAAGACAAGTTGATCGAGCATAAGCATTACATCCGCAAAAACGGACTTGATATGCCCGAAATTAGAAACTGGAAATGGAAAAATTGAGTGGAGCATTCGACAGACAAAATTAGAAGTGGGGCAACCCGGTGGAGTAGAGCTTTCGCTAAATGTCTTTTTTCAGATTGTTTTGAAAAAAATAAAGTTTCAAGAAAGGAAATTTCTTAATCTAATAATAAATAAAAAAATTTGAATAAACACTTAAATTTTAAAATATGGATCGAGTAAAAAATAAGGTAGCTATTGTCACAGGAGGTGCATCTGGCTTAGGGAAGTCAAGTGCTGTTTTATTGGCACGCGAAGGAGCAAAAATTGTAATAACCGATTTAGATGAAGAAAACGGAAATAAAGTAGCCCAACAAATCATAGATAATGGCGGTAAAGCTATTTTCATCAAACAAGACGTATCTAAAGAAGATGATTGGAAAAATGTAATCGATACTACGCTCAAAACATTTGGGAAGCTACATATTCTAGCGAATGCTGCTGGTATTGCAATCGGTAAAAATGTGGAAAAGATCACGCTTGCAGAGTGGAAAAAAGTTTTAACTATTAATCTGGATGGCAGTTTCCTAGGTACCCAATACGGTATTAAGGCGATGAAAGAAACCGGGGAAGGTGGCTCAATTATTAACTTTTCTTCAATTGAGGGTATTGTTGGTGATCCCAATTTAGCTGCATATAACGCAAGTAAGGGTGGTGTAACTCTATTTACCAAGTCGGCTGCACTTCATTGCGCTAAAGAGGGATCTGGCATCCGTGTAAATTCCATACATCCAGCCTATATATGGACACCAATGGTCGAAAATTTTCTTAAAGCCCAAGGTGATGTGGAAGCAGGTAAAAAGCAGTTAGAAAGTTTGCATCCTATTGGACATTTGGGAGAACCAGATGATATAGGTTATGGAGTCGTGTATCTAGCGTCGGATGAATCAAAGTTTATGACCGGTTCAGAATTGGTAATCGACGGTGGTTATACTGCTCAATAATAGTCAATCTGAAACTAAATAGTATGAAAATATCATCGCACCTACAGACTTCTTAAAAAATGGAACAAAGCAGCAGAGGTTGGTAGAAATTTATTAAAATCTAATATTAAAAATATTGTATAATTACGACACACTTTCAGAAGCAATTAACGATTTACAAGCAAACGGTTATACTTATGATTTTAATCTAAAACCCGAATGTCTGCATTGTGCCTCACTTAATATCGAAATACACCCCGAAGATTTTGTTGTAGATCAGTTCTTTCGTTTTGAAGGAATGAGCAGTACTGATGACAATAGCATTTTGTATGCAATTTCTTCCAGTGATGGACTCAAAGGGCTTCTAGTTGATGCCTACGGAATGTACGCGGAGAATATATCCGAAACAATGAGAAAAAAATTACGATAACAACTAAAAAATAGTACAATGGACAATCACGACAATAATATAAAAGAGGAGCCGAATCATTCCAAAATGAATCACAGTAAAGAAGAACATTCGAAAATGGATGATGCTAAAATGGATCATTCCAAAATGGATCATTCAGATCACGGATTCGGTGCGCCTATGGGAGCAGCAGGACACGATCACCACAAAATGATGATTGCAGATTTTATAAAACGATTCTGGGTTACAATAGTACTTTCCGTACCCATATTGTTTTTCTCTCCAATGATTCAAGGTTTTTTTGGATATAATATTCTACTTCCAGGAAATCCTTATATTTTATTTGGACTTTCCTCAATAGTATATTTCTACGGAGGGTGGCCATTTCTTAAAGGATTTGTTTCTGAGATGAAGAATAAGGCTCCCGGGATGATGACCCTAATTGCAATGGCAATAAGTGTGGCCTACTTTTACAGTTCTGCCACAGTATTTGGTCTACCCGGAATGGATTTCTTTTGGGAATTAGCAACTCTTATCGCCATAATGCTGATAGGACATTGGATTGAAATGAAAAGTGTTTTAGGAGCTTCAAAAGCCCTTCAGCTTTTGGTTAGTATGATGCCTGCAGAAGCACACCGCGTAAAAGGCGATACAATTGAAGATATTTCGCTCGAAGATCTATTAAAAGATGATGTCATATTAATTAAGCCGGGAGAAAAAGTTCCCGCTGACGGAATTATCGTAGAAGGTACAAGTTATCTCAACGAATCTATGCTTACTGGCGAATCCAAGCCAGTAAAAAAAGAAGAGAAAGATAAAGTTATTGGAGGTTCTGTAAATGGTAATGGCAGTATAAAAGTACAAGTGCAGCACACTGGAAAAGACAGTTATCTCAACAAAGTTATTACAATGGTTGGGGAAGCTCAAAAAAGTAAGTCCAAAATGCAGAATCTATCGGATAGGGCAGCAAAGTGGCTAACCTATATTGCCTTGGGAATCGGTTTTGCGACATTAGCAGTTTGGTTAATGCTAGGCTTTCCTTTCGTTTATGCATTAGAAAGAATGGTAACTGTGATGGTTATCGCCTGTCCACACGCTTTAGGATTAGCCATTCCGCTAGTAGTTGCAATATCTACCGCTGTATCGGCACAGAATGGATTGCTTATTCGAAATAGAACCGCCTTCGAAGAATCGCGAAAAATTTCAGTACTTCTTTTTGATAAAACCGG
>CBDUDY010000070.1:0-10275 GCA_965366055.1 uncultured bacterium | reverse complement strand
CAAATCGGTTTCTAAAGGATATGCGAGGTAAAAAGGATATGGTTTTGACAAATAGTCGCTGCTTTTTTCGTCAAGAATTAATTCTTGATATGAGATTGTTGCTGGATTCCAGTCGCCCATTAATTTATAAGCTAAAATATCTTCATCCATATTTTCGGCTTTCGCCAAAGCTCTAGTCATTAATTTCTGACTGACTCCAATTCTGAAACTTCCCGTGATTAATTTGGTAAACACAAATCGTTCATAGTAATTCATCGAAAGCCAATTCTCGTGCAGATATTCTTTCTTTTCAGACTCTGATTTCTTTTTTAAGGCGATAATTTCTTCTAAAAATTCGGTTAAACTTCTGTCTGAATGCTGATCTGATTCGGGAATAATCAAGGCGATGGTTTCGGCAAGATCTCCAACAATATGATAAGATTCTTCAAAAAGCCACATTGGAATATCGGCAATTTCATTCGCCCAGAGTCTTAGTAAGGTTGTATTGACAGGGCGTGGTGGTCTTCGATGAGATAACAAGGCAATAGTCCAAACCTTATCTGTTGGCTGAGCATTTCTAAAATATTCAGTAAGCGCTTCAACCTTAATTGTAGTTTTGTTGGTATTGTCTAGGTTTCGAATTAATTCGGCAAAGTTTCTCATACTATTTCTGTTTCAGATTTAGATTCCATTTCGCCCATCTCACCTTCATATTGTGTAGTTGCAGTTCTTGCATCATAACCTTGCTCACGAAGATATCTCGAAAAAATTTCAGAATATCCGTGGGTTGCAATAATCCTTTCGGCGCCAGTTGCTTTAATGCTATCCATCAGAGATTGCCAATCGCAATGATCGCTGAGCACAAAACCTTTATCAACCGCGCGGCGTCTTCTAGCACCTCGAAAAGCCATCCATCCACTTGCTGATCCCGTCACGAAAGGAGTCATCTTACGAATCCACGGACTTCCGTGAGCCGAAGGTGGCGCAATCACAATATTCCCAAGTAGTTCTTCTTTCTTGGTTTCGCGAGTCACTAAAGTTGTAGGTGGAAGATCGACGATTGGACGTAAAACTTCGGTCATATTTTCGATTGCTCCGTGGGTGAAAATGGTTCCGATGTTGGGATCAAGGAATTTCAAAAGTCGTTGTGCTTTCCCTAAAGAATATCCGAAGAGAACAGAAGTTTTCCCTTCCGCTCGATTTTCGACCCACCAATTATTGATGTCGTCCATTACTTGTGCTTGCGGAACCCATTTGAAAACAGGTAATCCAAAAGTACATTCGGTAATAAATGAATTGCATTTTACAACTTCGTAAGGAGTAGAAATTCCATCATCTTCGGTTTTATAATCGCCTGTAAAGACCCAAACTTCTCCTTTATATTCTACTCGAACTTGTGCTGAGCCGATGATATGTCCAGCAGGATGCAGAGAGAATTTGACATTATTAACTACAAATGTTTCGCCCCAATCTTTTCCTGTTACGTTGGTAACTCCAAGACGGTGTTTTAAAATTGGAACATTAATATTGTGGGTGATGTAGTTTTCGTTGCCAAATTTCGCGTGATCAGCGTGTCCGTGAGTAATAATCGCGTTTTGAACTGGTCGCCACGGATCCAAATAGACATTTGCCTGCTCACAATAAATCCCTTTATCGTTAAATTCTAGTAATGGTTTTCGCATATTAGATAGTTGTTTTTGAAAAAACATTTTCTGCTATCTATAAATTTATACGATGCTTCTATCAATGAAAAACTTATTGTCAGAAGTTTAACTTTTTTGAAATAGACTAAAGATGAATTCGTAATACTAATCTTTCATATAAGCGATAATCAAGATTTTATGAGCGAAATATAATCATGAAATCTACTTCTGATAAGTTTCTAAACGTAGAAAATTTCGTAAGCAAATCGGCAAATTAAAAGTAGGATTACGAACATAAAAATCTTTCGAATAATTAATTTTCTTTTTTTGATGGCAAACTTCGATCAAAAAAAACCGCCGAGTCCGTTGAAAAATGCCATAGGAAGTGCAATTGACCAAAGTACTTTTCCTTTTAAAAGAAAAAGACAGATTGAGCCGAAGTTGGTTGCAAGGTTGACCAATTTGGCGTGGGTATTGGCGGTTAGAAAATCCATTCCTAATACTGTGACAAATGCAAGCACGAAAAAAGTTCCAGTTCCGGGACCAATAAAACCATCGTAGGCTCCAACAATTACGCTAATAATTACTCCGTAAATGATCATCTGCTTTTCGGGGATGTCTTGCGCTTTGGCCTGACCGAAATCTTTTTTGAAGAAAGTAAAAACTCCCATTACGATGAGAATTAGAAGAAGAACAGGTTTTATAAAGTCATTGGAAACAATAGTAAGCATATACGATCCGAAGTAGGCTGATGCAAAAGCCACAACTGCCATTATTGCAAAAAGTTTCCAGGCTACTTTAATTTTTTTGATATACATCAAAACCGCCATCGAAGTTCCTGTAAAAGCTGGGATTTTTAGTGAACCCATAACAGTTGCAACGGGAATCATTGGAAGAATAGTAAGCGAGAGAGGTGTCTGAATTAAGCCTCCGCCGCCAACAATTGAGTCGACAAAACCAGCTATAAAAGCAACGGCACAAAGCATAAAAAGGATATCATATTCCATCGTAGAAAAAAGTGCAAATTTACTTTATGTATATGAAGTCTCTGCGCTTTCGGGGAATTTTATTATCACAAATGTTTTATCTTAAAATATTCGTTCCTTTTCGGACAAATACAATCATGGAAATATAAAAAAAAACAATGCTTTTCAGTCAAATGTTTTAGACTGCGAAGCTAGCCCCGACATGAGTGGAAAGCTCTCAATGGTCTTGCGAAGCAAAGACCATTGAGACTTGGAGCGTTGGCGGGATTGGCTCCTGAAAAAAGAGAATTATATCATTAATTTGACTATTAAGACAAGGGCTGTTTTTTGCAATATTACTTTTTTTATTCAACGAAATTCCTTAATATTGAGTAATAACTATTAATTAACCATAAAAACTATTTTATTATGAAATTTAAAAAACTGAGTTTACTCTTATTTCTTTGCGTTGCGGTAGGTTTTACTTCGTGCAAATCGCAGGAAGATAAGGATAAGAAAATCAAGGAAGATATTGAGAAAATTCTTGTGTCAGGAGTTACTGTGGAAGTTGACCGCGGAGTCGCAAAAATCCGTGGAACTTTTGAAAATGATGAAACTCATATGCAGGTTTTAAAGGATGCGCGAAATGTGCCAAATGTAAAATCTGTGATTGATGATGCGATTACTCAAGCCGCGCCAACAGTTACTCCAGACGATATGCTTAAGCAAAAGGTGGACGCAATCTTAGTTTCCTATCCACTAGTAACGGCTAGCATTAGTGACGGAATGATTACTTTAAACGGCAGTATTGAGCGTGTAGAACTTCCAGGATTAATGAAAAAAATGAACGAGGCACAACCTAGAAAAGTTGAAAATTTACTGAAAATCAATTAATACTAAATTCACATTATATGGCATTAAAAGAAAAATACGCCGCACTCATAGCCACTACAAATGTGAGTGCAATGGGCGAGGCAGATATCAAGGAAAATAATAACGTGCTTTATATCACCGCAACTGTGCATAATGGCACCGAAAAAGATCAGTTATGGTATTTATACAATCTTGCTGATCCAGATTTTCGCGCGGGCGACTTAGTTTTAGATATTAGTGTAGATCCAAATGCAGTTTCTCAGAAAATGCGAGTTGACACGAAACAATCTAATCTAAATATTAGAAAAGGACCTGGTACGGATACAGAAATTGTATCAAAAGCGGCACATCATTCGGTAGTTACGCTACTTAGTAAATTCGATGATAATTGGAATTTGATAAAAACTGATGATGGAGTTGAAGGATATTGCTCTTCAGCTTATTTGACGGCAATTTAAAAGTATAATAAATTTATTAAGTGCCTTAAGAATTCGTTTTTAAGGCACTTTTCTATTTGTAGAATTTTCAATTTCTACAAAATCATATCGTTTAGCGCATCAAAATAGTATGCTTGCATATAATTTTATGAAATCAAGAGGCTGAATTGAGAAATTTTCTATCTTTATAAAAAACACGATACAATGAATTTTAAAAATAAAATGTTGCGAGACGACGCTCTTGCTGGCAAAACAATAGTTGTTACTGGCGGTGGAAGTGGGTTAGGAAAAGCGATGACTGCATATTTTCTTGAATTAGGAGCAAATGTTGCCATTACAAGTAGAGATTTGGAGAAGTTGCAAAATACAGCGGCAGAACTTCAGAAGGATTCAAAAGGAAAATGTCTTGCGGTGCAATGTGATGTTAGGCATTACGATCAAGTCGAAAATATGCTTGCGGCAGTTTTAGCAGAATTTGGACAAGTAGATGTTTTGCTGAACAACGCGGCAGGAAACTTTATTTCGCCAACCGAAAGACTTTCGGCAAATGCTTTTGATACTATTATCGATATTGTTTTGAAAGGTTCGAAAAACTGTACGCTTGCTTTTGGAAAACATTGGATTGACAAGAAACAAGAGAGTTCAACAATTTTAAATATTGTGACAACTTACGCTTGGACTGGATCTGCTTATGTAGTTCCGTCGGCAACCGCAAAAGCTGGAGTTTTAGCAATGACGAGAAGTCTAGCGGTTGAATGGGCAAAATACGGAATCAGATCAAACGCAATTGCGCCAGGACCATTTCCTACCAAAGGTGCTTGGGATCGATTGCTTCCTGGAGATTTGAAAGAGAAATTTGACCTAGCTAAGAAAGTTCCGTTGCAGAGAGTTGGTGATCATCAAGAACTTGCAAATTTGGCAGCCTATCTAGTTTCAGATTTTTCGGCTTATATAAATGGCGAAGTGATTACGATTGATGGCGGCGAGTGGTTGAAAGGTGCGGGACAATTTAACCTACTTGAAGCTGTTCCAGAAGAGATGTGGGATTTGCTTGAAGCGACAATTCGTGCCAAAAAAAATCAATAATTTCGAAAGAAATCGGGTTTAAATCTGGCAGTAAAATGTCTTTATGAAACGTGACCTGCCTAGGCTCACGCAATTATGTATTGTTAACAACTAAGAATTGATTAAACCATAAATAATTGTATTTTTACAGCTCAAAATTTTTAAAATTAAATGGGGAAAATCATTGCTATAGCCAATCAGAAGGGCGGTGTTGGAAAAACAACTACATCAGTCAATCTTGCAGCCTCTCTAGGTGTATTGGAAAAAAAAGTTCTTCTTATTGATGCTGATCCTCAAGCTAATGCAAGTTCTGGATTGGGAATTGATGTTGAAAGTGTTGACATTGGAACCTATCAAATTTTAGAGCATAGCCACACTCCCATTGAAGCCATCGTTACGTGTAGCGCTCCAAACGTACATATAATTCCTGCGCATATTGACTTAGTTGCCATTGAAATAGAATTGGTAGACAAAGAAAACCGTGAGTATATGCTGAAGCAAGCACTCGAAAGTGTGAAAGATCAGTATGATTATATTCTAATTGACTGTGCTCCATCTTTGGGATTGCTTACGCTAAATGCGCTTACGGCTGCAGATTCTGTTTTGATTCCGATACAATGTGAATATTTTGCTCTTGAAGGACTTGGAAAATTACTGAATACCATCAAAAGTGTTCAGAAAATCCATAATCCTGATCTTGATATCGAAGGATTGCTCCTTACGATGTACGATTCTCGTTTAAGATTATCAAATCAAGTTGTTGAGGAAGTTCAAAAGCATTTTAATGATATGGTTTTTAATACAATCATTCAGAGAAATGTAAAGTTGAGTGAAGCACCAAGTTTTGGCGAAAGCATTATTAATTTTGATGCAACAAGTAAAGGGGCAACCAACTACTTGAGTCTTGCAGAAGAAGTAATCAAGAAAAATAGTATCTAATTTTCATGGGAAAAGCGATAAAAAAACAAGCATTAGGAAGAGGACTTTCGGCATTATTGAAAGATCCTGAAAATAATATTCAATCTGTTAGTGACAAGAATGCTGACAAAGTTGTAGGTAGTATTATTGAATTGGATATTGATTCGATTGAAATAAATCCTTTTCAACCTAGAAGTAATTTCAACGAAGATACACTTCAGGAATTGGCCACTTCTATTAGAGAACTTGGCGTAATCCAACCTATTACAGTTCGTAAGTCTGAGTTTAATAAATACCAATTAATCTCTGGTGAGCGTCGTTTGCGCGCTTCTAAACTTGCAGGACTTACACAAATTCCGGCTTATATCCGTATTGCCAATGACAATGAGTCGTTGACAATGGCATTAGTTGAAAATATTCAGCGTCACGATTTAGATCCTATCGAGATTGCTTTGTCATACCAACGATTGATGGACGAAATCCAACTTACACAGGAGCAAATGAGCGACCGTGTAGGAAAGAAACGATCTACGATTGCCAATTACCTAAGATTATTAAAACTTGATCCAATTATTCAAACAGGAATTCGAGATGGTTTTATTAGTATGGGTCACGGTCGAGCTTTGATCAATATTGAAGATCAAGATATTCAGGCTGATATGTATCAAAACATTGTTTTGAACAATCTATCGGTTCGTGATACTGAAACTTTGGTTAAGAATTATCAAGAAGGCTTAAAGCCAAAAGCAGCAGCTCCGAAAGCAAAAGCATCAACATTTGCGATTGACGAGCATCAGGAAAAACAAATTTCAAACTACCTTGGCACAAAAGCAGAAATAAAAGTTGCTGCCAACGGAAAGGGGAAAATTACGATTCCTTTTAAATCTCAAGAAGACTTTAACCGCATCATCAAATTAATTCAAGCTGGTGAATAAATGGTTACACATAGTATATATTTTACTTTTCTGCGCTCCATCACTTACTAGGGCGCAGGAAGGAAATTTTGAAATATTAGTAGCAAAAGATTCTATAATCGATTCTGCTACAGATCCACTACGTCCCGCAAAAGCTGCATTTTATTCGGCGATTGTTCCCGGACTTGGTCAGGCTTACAACAAGAAATATTGGAAAATTCCGCTAGTTTACGGCGCAATGGGTACTTCGATGTACTTCTACTTGGATAATAATAAAAATTATCACAAGTTTAGAGATGCTTACAAACAAAGACTTGCGGGAATTTATACCGACGAATATAGCTTTCTTGACAACGATAGACTTATAAAAGTACAGCGTACTTATGAGCGTAATCGTGATTTGTCGCTGCTAATTACTGTCGGTTTTTATATTTTAAATATAGTTGAAGCCAATGTGGATGCTCACTTAATGCAGTTTAATGTGAATGATAAATTGACAGTAAATCCGCAATTATATCAAGATGAACGCACCGCAAAACCTTCTTTCGGTCTCTCTCTAAACTATAAATTATAATGAAAATAGCATTATTAGGTTACGGTAAAATGGGTCAGGCGATTGAGAAAATTGCCATTGAAAGAGGTCATACTATTGTTTTAAAAAAATCTATAGACGATTCTTTTAATGGAATTGAGCAGGCCGATGTTGCAATAGATTTTTCTATTCCATCTGCCGCGGTCGAAAATATTACAAAATGTTTAGAATCTGGAATTGCAGTAGTTTCAGGAACGACAGGATGGCTTGAAGATTACGAGAAAATGGTTGATAAATGCAAGGCAAATAACGGTGCTTTTATTTATGGATCAAATTTCAGTTTAGGTGTAAATTTATTTTTTGAACTCAATGAACATCTTGCGCGATTGATGCAAAATTTCCCGCAATACAAAACGGAAATTAAAGAAATTCACCACACTCAAAAATTGGATGCTCCAAGTGGCACGGCAATTACTTTGGCGAAAGCCATAATCGAAAACTCAGACTATTCTAGCTGGGCTTTAGAAAAGAAAAAAGAGGACGAACTTCTCATTGAAGCCGAAAGAACAGATAATGTTCCTGGCACACATACCGTTTACTATAAAAACCCTATTGATACCATCGAAATCACTCACACGGCACATAGCCGTGAAGGTTTCGCTCAAGGAGCTGTAATTGCTGCTGAATGGTTACAAGGAAAAAAAGGCGTCTTTACAATGAAAGATGTTCTGAATTTAAAATAAAATTAATTCTCGGTTTGATCACCGATTAATATAAGAGTTATGACGTTAACAGAATGGTTTGTATTTTTTTTGATAATTCAAATAGTACATTTTGCTGGAACTTGGAGATTATATGAAGCTGCGGGTAGAAAAAGATGGGAAGCAGCAGTTCCGATTTACAATGCGATTGTATTAATGCAGATTATAAATAGGCCAAGATGGTGGACAATTCTACTATTTATTCCTATTATCAATCTTATAATGTTTCCGGTGGTTTGGGTAGAAACACTTCGCTCATTCGGTAAAAACAGCACAACAGATACTTGGTTAGGAGTTTTTACTGCTGGACTTTATATCTATTATGTCAATTATACGCAACCTCTTAATTACGTTACAGACAGAAGTCTAATTCCACATACAAAAACTGGAGACACCATAAGTTCTCTATTATTTGCTGTAATTGTTGCAACGCTTGTTCATACATACGTTATGCAGCCCTTTACAATACCTACATCTTCGCTAGAGAAGTCTTTGTTGGTAGGAGATTTTCTATTTGTAAGTAAGTTTCATTATGGCGCGAGAGTTCCAATGACGGCAATTGCAGCGCCAATGTTTCACGATACAATTCCGTTTATCAATAAAAAATCATATTCGTCTTGGCCAGAAATTCCATACATGAGATTTCCGAAACTGCAAAGCATCAAAAATAACGACATTGTAGTTTTCAACTGGCCGGTTGATACCTTGTACAATATGTATAAAGCAGCAGACAAGAAATACTATAAACCAGTAGACAAACGCACGAATTACGTAAAAAGAGCCATCGGTGTGGCTGGAGATACCGTTCAAATTAAAGACGGAATCGTTTATGTAAATGGCGATATCTTAAAAATGCCTTTGAGAGCAAAACCTGAGTTCTCTTACGAAGTTGAAACAGACGGAAGTAGTTTTGACCAAACTTATGTTATGCAAGAATTGAATAGTACTGATGGCGTTTACCAAACATCACCAACTACTTTCCTTTTCAGAGCATTGACTGATGACGGCGTACGAAAACTTAAAAACAATCCAACAGTAAAAAGAGTAACTAGAAATATATCTCACGAAACGGAACCATCAATTTTTACAGGAAGTGCCAATTGGAATCTTGATAACATGGGTCCAATTTACATTCCTGAGGAAGGAAAAACGGTTGCACTTAACAAAGCTTCACTTCCATTTTATAAAAGAATTATTACCGACTACGAACACAATGACTTGAAAGTTATCGGTGATGAAATCCGTATTAATGGAAAAGTGGCCACTTCTTATACGTTCCAACAAGATTACTTCTGGATGATGGGAGATAATAGACATAACTCATTAGATAGCCGTTATTGGGGCTACGTTCCTGCTAATCACGTTGTCGGGAAAGCAGTTTTTATTTGGATGAGTATTGATCCGCATAAATCAGGATTTAGCAAATTTAGAACAGAGAGATTCTTTACAACCGTTGGCGGTGAAGGCGAACCAGTATCTTATTTCAAATTCTTCCTAATTGCGATCGCCGCTTATTTTGGAATCTCATATTTTGTGAAAAAACGCAAAGAAAATAGAGAATAATTAGATTTTAACTAATGGACATTTTAATACATCCTACCTACTTTCCTTCTATAAGTACCTATATCGCTATGGCGAAAGCAGATTCTATCACTTTGGAAATGGAAGACAACTTTCAGAAACAAACCAATAGAAATAGGATGTATATCTATAGTGCAAACGGTTTGCAATTGCTCAATATTCCGGTAAAGCACTTAAAAAATAGTCATCAGATGTCCAAAGATATTCAGTTAGAGACTGAATTTGACTGGCAGAAACAGCATTTCAAATCTCTTGAGGCTGCCTACCGATCTTCGCCATTTTTCGAGTTTTTTGAAGATATACTTATGCCCGTTTTTGAAAAAGATTATAAATTTCTGATGGATTTAAATCTGGACACAATGGCGATCATTTCAAAGTGTATTGGACTTAAAACCTCATTTTCTAAAACTGAAGAATTTCAAAAAGAGACAGGTTTAGTTGACTTTAGAAATTTGGCGGCTGGTAAGAAAGATCAAACCCAAATTACTCCATATACCCAAGTTTTTGGTGAGAAATACGGATTTCTAAACAACCTCAGTATCTTAGATTTACTTTTTAATGAAGGTAGATATTCTCTGGATTATCTCAAGTCTCAAAATCTTTAAAA
>CBDUDY010000069.1:0-10687 GCA_965366055.1 uncultured bacterium | reverse complement strand
GAAACTCTTACAACTGCGATGGCGCCCGCTCCCGAAGGTGTGGCTAAGGCTACTATGGAATCCTGTTGAATCATTGTGGTAAATTTTAATGCAAAGATATTCTAAACATCTCAGTTAGCAAGGGATTTGGCGCGGTGTTAAAAAAACGTAAAACTTTTTTTAACAATATCATATCGGCAATAGAATCCTTAACTTTATAAACAAACCCAAAAAAAATTATGACTAAAATTCTCTTTCCAACGGATTTTTCCAAAACTGCCAAGAACGCCTATTTATATGCGCTCACCATGGCAAGAGCTATTGACGCACAAATTGTTGTGCTGCATTCTTTTTTGCTTCCGCTAATTGACGAATCGGGAATTCCCGCTAACTTTAAAGAGGTTTTTGATACGATTGCACTTCAAAATCAAGAGAAACTCGATGACCATATGCGATTTCTAAATAAAGTCGCAAGCAAAAGAGGTTTTGATGATGTCGTTGCTACTTCTGTTTTGAAATCGGGTGATCTGCATTTTGCGATGGAGCAGGTAGTCGAGCAGGAAGGAATAAAATTGGTGGTAATGGGTACAAGTGGAACAACAGGCTGGTTTGAGTCAATTCTAGGCTCGCAAACTGGAGATGCCATCGCGTCGCTAAATGTTCCTGTTATGAGCATTCCATTAGGATTGAAATTTGCAAAAATCGAAATTATTGGTTTTGCTAATATGTATAGAGAAAAAGATTTTGTGGCTTTGCAGCGACTTTGCGCGATGACCGCACCATTTAAGTCTACTATCAAAAGTATTTTTGTAAAGAAACCACATTCAGAAGTTACTCAAGAGCAAATTGATGCATGGGAAAGCAGATGTGCTGGACTAAACGTTCAGTTTTTTGTAATTCCAGATAATGATGTGCGCGAAACGATAGATGATTTTATTACAAGTCAGAATATAGATGTGTTGGCAATGCTGACCGAAAAACGCGGTTTCTTTCAAGAGTTGTTTAATAGTAGCTTAACGAAAAAGTTATCAAATAAGCTAGATATTCCGATACTAGCATTTCACGAACACGAATTAAAATAAAAACTATGGCTATTGAAACGATTAACCCCTTTACCAACAAATCAGTAAAAACCTTTGAAGAAATTTCAGAGAAAGAATTAGAAACTAAAATTGAAACGGCGCATCAACAGTATGCAAAGTGGAAAGATACCAAAATAGAAAAACGTGCCGAGCTGTTGCAAAAGGTAGCAGCGATAATGCGAACACGTAAAAAAGAGTTAGCAGCACTTATTACGCTCGAAATGGGGAAACTCATCGCACAGAGTGAAAGTGAAATAGAATTGTGCGCGTCTGTTTATGAATACTACGCAAAAAATGGCGCAGAATTCATGAAGGACAAAGAACTAAAAGTAGATAGCGGAAAAGCAATTATGAAACTTTCGCCAATCGGAATTATTCTTGGCGTTGAACCTTGGAATTATCCCTTTAATCAAGTTGGACGACTGACAGCTCCGAACATTATGTTGGGTAATGTGGTGATGATTAAGCATGCTTCAAATGTTCCACAATGCGCGCAAGCAATCGAAGACATTTTTAAAGAAGCTGGAGCAGAAGACGGAATTTATACCAACTTATTTCTAAATAGTAAGCGTATTTCAAAAATTGCCGAAGATCCACGAATTGTCGGATTGTCGCTTACCGGAAGTGAAAAAGCGGGATCTAGTCTTGCAGAAGCTGCCGGAAAAAATCTTAAGAAATCAGTTTTGGAACTAGGAGGTTCTGATGCTTTTATTGTGCTTGATGATGCCGATATGGACAAAGCCGTTGCAAGTGCTATGAAAGGCCGATTTGGAAATATGGGACAAGCCTGTACTTCAGCAAAAAGAATGATCGTATTAGAATCTGTCGCGGACGAGTTTACATCTCGATTAGTGGATAATGTAAAAGGTCTAAAAGTTGGAAATCCAGCGGATGCTGCTACCGAAGTTGGACCACTTTCTAGTGAAGATGCGGCGGAGAAAATTAAAGAACAAGTAGAGGAAACGGTCAAAGCTGGAGCAACAGTATTAGTGGGAGGAAAGCGCATCGATAGAGAAGGAGCATTTTTTGAGCCTACCATTTTGACAGATATCAAAAAAGGAATGCCTGCTTACCACGAAGAGATTTTCGGTCCAGTTGCCATGATTTATAGAGTGAAAGATGAGGATGAAGCAATTAAACTTGCAAATGACTCAAGCTTTGGACTAGGCGGATCTGTGCATAGCAAAAATATTGATAGAGCAGTAAATGTCGCAAGTCAGATAGAAACTGGAATGGTTTTTATCAATGAATCGACTGGATCAAGAGCCGACTTGCCTTTTGGAGGAACCAAAAGATCAGGTTATGGACGTGAACTTGCCGCTTACGGAATGAATGAATTTGTAAATAAAAAGCTGATTTACGTTGGCGAATAGTTTTAGTTTATTTTTTTTCTATTAGAAATTTAAAGATTGAAAAAAGCAGAAAATTAGAAAGCAAATTCAACTTATTACTTTCGATAATAAATAAAAAAAACCGCAATATTCAGAATCTGAATTTGCGGTTTTTCTTTTGGGTTTGGTTGTAATTGGTTGGTTGTAATAAACTTTTTATGCGTTCAACATAACTGGCATAACCAGCATTGTAACAGTTTCTCCGTCGTCAAGACCATCTGCAGGAGTCAAAATCCCCGCTCTGTTTGGCAATGACATTTCAAGCATAATATGATCAGAAGTAAGGTTTGTCAACATTTCTGTAAGGAAACGTGAGTTGAAACCAATCTGCATATCGTCACCTTGATAATCACAAGTAAGACGTTCGTCAGCTTTATTTGAGTAGTCTAAATCTTCGGCAGAAATATTAAGTTCGGTACCAGCGATTTTTAGACGAATTTGGTGCGTTGTTTTATTTGAGAAAATCGCCACACGACGTACAGAATTCAAAAACTGCATACGATCGATTACTAATTTGTTTGGATTCTCTTTCGGAATTACCGCTTCGTAATTAGGATATTTTCCGTCAATCAATCTACAGATCAAAATATAGTTTTCGAAAGAGAAAACTGCATTTGAATCATTGTATTCGATTTTAATTTCAGAATCCGAAGCACCCAAAATACCTTTAAGGATATTCAATGGTTTCTTTGGCATAATGAAATCGCTTACTTGTGCAGCAACTACGTCTGTACGAGCATATTTTACCAATTTGTGAGCATCTGTAGCAACAAATGTCAATCCTTCTGGCGAAAATTGGAAGAATACTCCTGACATTACAGGACGTAAATCATCATTTCCAGCCGCGAAAATTGTTTTGCTGACCGCTGTCGAAAGTACTTCGGCAGGAACAAGAGTTACAGAAGCATCTTCTAGAGTCACAGATTTTGGAAATTCTTCTGCCGCAGCATAAGCCAAAATATATTTACCAGAATTACTGCTTATTTCCACAAGATTATTGTCTTGAACTGTAAAAGTTAAAGGCTGCTCTGGGAATGTTTTCAAGGTATCCAAAAGAAGTTTTGCAGATATAGCAACGCTTCCTTGAGACTCTGAATCAATTTCGAGAGTTGCAGACATTGTAGTTTCAAGGTCTGAAGCAGAAACTGTAAGGAGTTGATTGTCTAATTCAAAAAGGAAATTATCCAAAATAGGCAAGGTATTATTGCTATTGATAACATTTCCTAAAACCTGTAATTGTTTTAATAAATATGAACTTGATACTATAAACTTCATCTGAATCTATTTTATTTTTTAGCTTTTGCCGCTTTTCAGTCAGCACAAATATTCTATGGGATACAAATATATCCTAAACAACTGTATATTCTTAATTATTTTATCAACATTAACGACTGTATTTACGCTTGCGCAAAAAGGTAAAAAGGAAGCCGAAAATTATAAGTGCAACTATTGGAAGTGCGACAGTTAGCATCTGCGTCTTGCTATAGTTTTCGTAGACTTTTTCTTTGTCTAGCAACGGAAGATTTACCTGCTTGCTTCGAATGTTGATAAGTCCGTTATCGTCAAGAAGGAAATTTACACAATTCAGCAAAAATTCTTTGTTTGCATAAAGATTTCCCGTCCATTTATCATAACCAAGTTCCATCGGTTGGAAATTTTTGTCCAACTGATTTTTTACCACATCACCATCGGCAATCACAATCATTTTTGTGTCTTTTCCGCTTCCGCTAAATGTAGAATCGTCGAATGGAAGAACTCTATTTTCAAAAACAGATTTGAAAGATCCTTCGAGCAAAACGGCAACCGGAATTTGTCCTTTTCCAGTAAATTCTTCTTTTTCAGGACGATCTTGTACCATCGAAAGATCCACTTCTACTGGAGTTCCCACCAATTTTGAATACGGACTACTTCGAAGCAAAACGGTCTTTTTGATGTCATTTTTAAGGACTTCAATTCCCGAAGTAAATTCGAATTTAATTCCGTCAAGGTTTGAAATTATCGGATGTTCTCCTTCTGGATAAATCATTGGTGAATAAAACCAAGGATATTGAGTATACTGCGATGCTGAACCTTCGTTTCCAGTAGCAAGCGCAATGGGAGTTGCCATAATATCTTTAACCATTTCAGGATTTATTCGGATCCCGTATTTAAAGAACATATCGTTGAGGTTAAGATCTCTCGGCATCGCCAAGGTCATTCCACGATCATTATACAAACTGTCCATCTCAATGTTGACTTGGTCTACAAGCCACAAAGTTTTTCCGCCATTTACAATGTATTGATCTAAAACTTGTTTTTCGTCATCTGTAAAACGTTCCGTAGGTTTTGCAATTATCGCAAGATCATACTTCTTTAGTTCAGCAAGAGTTTCTTTGGCTTTATTATGTACAGAATCCAAAGTAAATGGACCTATATAATAATTCTCACGCAATTGACGGACAAAATCAGCAATCAGAATATCGTGCATTTCGCCGTTTCCTTTGATAATAGCGATCTTCTTTTGCTTGTTAGTACTGATGGTGTTTATAGCATTTGCGAAAGCATATTCTAAATGTTGCACAGAGCTCACGA
This sequence comes from uncultured bacterium, assembly GCA_965366055.1. Taxonomy (GTDB): domain Bacteria; phylum Bacteroidota; class Bacteroidia; order Flavobacteriales; family Flavobacteriaceae; genus Flavobacterium. The sequence continues at coordinate 5,664 of CBDUDY010000069.1, read as the reverse complement.
CCTTTTCTTCGGTTGAAGCACCCATCATATTTTTCAGCAACGGAACTTTGATACTTTTGTCACCATAAGTCGCAATTGCCCAAGGGAAAACTACTTCTTGCGTTTGCTTTCCTTTGTCGTCAAGTGTAATATTTACCGGAGTTAACCCACGTTCCATAAACGATTGCATCACGGCTTCGCTTTCATCAGGATTTTCTAAAGGATTTACAAATTGGAATATAATATTTGGATTCTGAGCTTTTAATTCCTCCAGAAGCTGTGAAGTTTCGGTTTGAAGTCTTTTAAATTCCCCAGGGAAATTCCCTTTCAAAAATACGTCAATATACAACGGCTGATTTACCGCGTCTACCACATCTTTTGAGGTTTTGCTAAGTGTATATCTTTTATCCTGAGTTAAATCGGCACGTACAAATATTTTTGCGCTGGCTAGATTCAATAATATTAAAACCAGAATCACGGCAAAAAGTCCCTTCAAATTATTTTGTTTTTGCTTTGTCATTATGATTTCAGGGATTTAAGTTTGAAAACTGTGAAAGCCAAAAACAAGGTCGCAATACTCAAGAAATAAATAACATCACGACTATCAAGAACTCCGCGGCTCATACTCAAGAAGTGTTGTTCCATTCCGATATTGGCCACAGCCGACTCAAAACCTTTTACAAAAGTTGAAATTCCTTCAAAAGCGAAGTAGAAAACAAAACATAAAAAGACAGCGATTATAAAAGCGATAATCTGATTGTCTGAGAGCGACGAACAGAAAATCCCAATTGCAGTATATGAAGCAATAAGGAATAATAGTCCAATATAAGATCCAACCGTGCTGCCAAAATCGATGTTACCTTCGGGCATTCCCAAATAGTAAATCGCCATCACATAAATGATGGTTGGAATAAGTGCAATTACGATTAAAAGGAAAGCGCCAAGAAATTTACCGCCTACAATTTCCCAAAGACTGATTGGCTTAGTCAGTAGAAGTTCTAAAGTTCCCTGCTTTTTTTCATCCGAGAAACTGCGCATCGTTACCGCAGGAATCAGAAATATTAAAATCCACGGAGCTAGTGTGAAAAACGGACTTAAGTCGGCAAATCCACTTTTTAGGATATTAAATTCACCCTCAAAAACCCATAGAAACAAGCTGTTAATGAGAAGGAAAATGGCGATGACCAAATATCCAATTGGCGAACCAAAAAAGGATTTGATCTCTCTAAGTAATATTGACTTCATTCCAAATTATGTTTTTAAGTACTGATTCTGTCGCAATTGCGGCCTTGGTCAAAGTGTGCAAATAAACTATTTTTTTGCAAGTAAATTGTTGTTATTTATGCCAAACTTACCAATTTGTCTACTGACCAAGCCTGTGGTTTGTCATTAAACAACTTTTTGGTAAATGCCCAAACTTCTCCAAAGAGTTCAGAATGTCTGTAATTTTCTAAATCTTCGGGAGTTTCCCAATAGCTATATGTGAAAAATATATCAGGATTATTCTGATCTTGATATAGTTCCAAAAAATTATTTCCGGGAAATGCTCGGATTTTATCTTTGTTTTCTTCGAAATTTTCTAAAAATGCGGGAATGTTTTCTTGATGAAAACTCAACTTAACAATGCGTACGAGCATAATTTATTATTTTTCGTCTATAAAATGTATTTGAACAATATCTCGGTAATTCAAGCCCAGTAGAGTAGAAGCAGAACCCACAGTTTTTGGATTGCTCCTAAAGATTGCTATTTCTAATAAGCCAGCTTCATTAAAAACGGCCAACTTTTTTCCAGAAAAATCGGTTATGGCGAAATTACTAGAAGCCGCAATATCCGAATATCTGCTGAAGATTTCGCTAATTGGTTTTGAATGATCTTTATCTCGACTAGTGCCGCGAGCATTGTGTTTAATTTCGAATTTTCGTCCCTTGCGATGATGTGCAAAAAGCTCTTTTGTAATATTGGTCACTAGATTTCCAAAATGATCAACGTACAAAATACAACCATTTATAGTATTCTGGTCATTGCTCATCGTTGCCGATAATTCAATAGATTGTTTTACACTTTCTACTTCAGTTCCCACCACATTTAGCAATCCGCCTTTGGCAATATGGCAGGCCACGGTAATAAAAATATCGATATCACTTTGATCAGGATTGAGCGCGGTAAAAAAATTGATATTTACTATTTTTTGCGGAAGGATTCGTTGGGTTAGAATTCCGGGAATACCGTTGTCCGCACAGATAAAGTAATGATCATTCCATTGCATCACAATGTGTTTATTCTCTTTGTTCCGCTCGATATCTACACCAATAATATGAATGGTTCCGGGCGGAAAACTTTTGTAAGCTGCACCTACCATATAACTAGCTTCGGCAACATTAAAAGGGTCTACGTGATGCGAAATATCCACAATTTTTGCTTCGGGATATTGGGTAAGAATACGTCCCTTTAACGCTCCTACAAAGTGATCTTTTAGACCGTAATCTGTGGTGAGTGTTATAATTGACATAATTTTATTTTCGCTGTGCAACCCATTAGTATTTTCATTAAATTTGAAATGCAAATCTAATAATTATTAAGCGATTTTTTTAATTTAAAACCCACACGTTTGAACGAAAGAACCATTGAACTCATAGACATTGCACCCAAAGATTTTTGGGGAGCTCAGGACACTCACTTAGAAACGATCAAGAAATACTATCCAAAACTTAGAATTGTCGCCAGAGGTACTACTATCAAAGCCTTTGGAGAAACGGAAGTACTTGACGAGTTCGAAAACCGGTTCAACCGCCTTATGCAGCACTTTACCCGCTACAATAAAATAGATGATAATGTAATAGAACGGGTAATAGAAGGCAACGGACAAGCCGAACGCATGGACGACCGAGATAAAATTTTAGTACACGGAATACATGGCAAAATTATTAAAGCCATTACTCCAAATCAGCAATTGCTGGTTGATATGATTAACAAAAATGATATGGTTTTTGCCGTTGGTCCCGCGGGAACTGGAAAAACTTATACCGGAGTGGCACTTGCCGTAAAAGCGCTGAAAGAAAAACAAGTAAAACGAATTATTCTAACTCGTCCTGCCGTAGAAGCTGGAGAAAATCTAGGTTTTCTTCCAGGAGATATGAAGGAAAAACTCGATCCGTATATGCAGCCGCTTTATGATGCATTGCGCGATATGTTGCCAAACGAGAAATTAGAAGATTATATTCTAAAAGGAATTATTCAGATTGCGCCACTTGCTTTTATGAGGGGACGTACTTTGGACAATGCTTTCGTAATTCTCGATGAGGCCCAAAACACCACCCACGCACAGATGAAAATGTTTCTAACGCGTATGGGGAAAAGTGCCAAATTTATGATTACGGGCGATCCAGGTCAGATAGATTTACCGCGTCGTCAAGTTTCAGGACTTAAAGAAGCGATGCTGGTTTTAAAAGATATCGAAGGTATTTCAATCATTTATCTTGATGATAAAGACATCGTTCGCCACAGATTGGTTAAGAAAGTGATCGATGCTTACAAACGAATCGAAAATAACGACTAAAAAATGTTCTAATAACAATACCAAAATCCATCCTTTTCTTGTGAGTTTTTTACTCAGGAATCGGATGGATTTTTTTGCATTTTGAATCAAAAAAAAGTACTTTTGTGCCCTCAAACACAACAACTTTGTAATCCCTTTTTATGAACACAATCACAACTACAGATTTTAATTTTCCTGGTCAGAAGTCGCTTTATCACGGTAAAGTTCGCGAAGTGTACAATATCAACGACGATATCTTGGTAATGATTGCTACGGATAGGCTTTCTGCTTTTGATGTGGTTTTGCCAAAAGGAATCACTTACAAAGGTCAAATCTTAAACCAGATTGCGACAAAATTTATGGAACTTACGAGTGATATAGTCCCAAATTGGCTGATTGCAACTCCAGATCCTAACGTTGCAGTAGGACATTTATGTGAGCCTTTCAAAGTTGAAATGGTGATTCGTGGATATCTTGCAGGACACGCAGCTCGTGAGTATGCAGCTGGAAAAAGAGAACTTTGTGGAGTAAAACTTCCAGAAGGTCTTAAAGAAAATGACAAACTTCCTGAGCCAATTATCACGCCAACTACCAAAGCAGATCTTGGTGATCACGATGCTGATATCAGCCGTGAAGCAATTTTGTCGCAAGGAATTGTTACCGAAGAAGATTATTTAGTTTTAGAAAAATATACTCGTGCTCTTTACCAACGAGGTACCGAAATCGCGAACAGCCGCGGATTGATTTTGGTGGATACTAAATATGAATTTGGTAAAACCAAAGATGGCGTAATCGTCCTTATCGACGAAATTCACACCCCAGATTCTTCGCGTTATTTCTATGCAGACGGTTTCCAAGCGCGTCAGGATTCTGGCGAAGAGCAGAAGCAACTTTCAAAAGAATTCGTAAGAAGATGGTTGATGGAAAATGGTTTTCAAGGTAAAGAAGGTCAAGCTATTCCTGATATGTCTACAGAATATATCCAAACTGTTTCTGATCGCTACATCGAATTATACGAAAATATCTTGGGCGAGAAATTCGTAAAAGCAGATATTTCAGATATCAATGCAAGGATAGAGAAGAATGTTTTGGAGTTTTTAGAGAATTATTCAAAGATTTAAAGATTGAAAAATTTAAAGATTCGCAGAATCTGAGAACTGAGATATTGGTGTTTTTTGGATAATTTTTTATGCAGCTTTTTCCCGCTGTACTTTCCAAGAATCCCACAAACAAGGTGTTTTTGCACAAAAAAAAAGGAGCTTCCGTTGGTCGCTCTTTTTTTTTGGCAAAAATCTACCTTGTTTTTGTGGCATTGCTTTCCATTTCCATCGGGGCTAAGAGAAATCTAAAGAATCGAAAGAAGCAAAATAATCTAAAATATGTCTAGTTTTTAAGTAAGGAGATTGAACCACCGAAGATGAATTAAACACGGAATTCTAAAAAGTACGTAATTGCATTTATACAATCAAAATTCTTGAATTCCGAATATTTCAATTACCTGTTTTCTTAAAAGATTAGCCTTCTAAACAAAGGCATAAATCTATTTTAGATTATTTAGATTATTTTGCTTTTTCCATTCTGAAAATCTTAAACAAAAAATGCGAACTGATTAGGTTCGCGTTTTCTGTTTTAGATTTGTAGATCTTTATTTTTTTCCATTCAGCGTATACATTCCTCCGCCAAAAAGCACGACCGCCAATCCGAGGTAAATATAGCCTTGAGTTTTTCCAGATTCGTTGGAGGCGTCAATTTTAAGTCCGAGAAGATTAATTTCGGCTGTGTTGTCTGCAACTTTATTAAAGCCGATATAAGCGAATCCAAGTGCAACAACAATAAGTACAATTCCGATTAATTTTGAAGCATTCATAGTTTGGTTATTTTAGTTAGTTGCTTCTAAAGTAAGAAAACATATTTAAAAACAAAATTAATAGGAGAGGTTTTGTTAATTTGTTAAGAATCCTGATTGTTGTATGGATTTAGATTGGCGGATTTCTTACTGAGTTCTCGCCATAGACTTATCTTGGAAAGATTTCAAAATAAATAATCCAAACAAGGCGCCGATTCCTGCAAACAGCATATCAGATTGTGTGTCCCAAACATATCCTTGTGTTCCGAGGAAAGCATCACCACCATCTCCAGTCATCACAGA
>CBDUDY010000068.1:0-10870 GCA_965366055.1 uncultured bacterium | reverse complement strand
CAAGAATATTGATTTTTTTATCTTTGTAAATAAAGGCAAGTACAGAAGTTGCTACCGAAATTCCACGCTGACGTTCGATTTCCATAAAGTCACTCGTCGCTCCTTTTTTAATTTTATTATTCTTTACAGCTCCAGCCTCTTGAATCGCTCCTCCAAAAAGTAATAACTTTTCAGTAAGTGTTGTCTTTCCTGCATCGGGATGCGAAATAATTCCAAAGGTTCGGCGTCTGTTGATTTCTTCTATAAAGCTCATAGGTATTTTCTAAAATAGGCTGCAAAAATACTACTTATTATCAAACTTATGAAAGTCAAATCCTAATAGATTCATATCTATTATTTGAGTCCTATATATTAAGGAACAAAAATTTTTAAAACTTTAAGTGTTGCGTAGAAATATTGAAGTCGAAAATTCAAATTTAGCTTAGGAAAAACCATAAAATTTGCAGGAGAAAAATATCAATGTTTTGTTAATAATTTTATGTTAATAGTAAGTATCAAAGTTGTACAATGCAGGGTAATTGTTATTTTTGCGAACGGCAATTTTAATTTTGCCATATTTATAACCTAGAAGTTTTTATAATAATGAAAGTAAGACAATTGTTATTTGGATTTTTGATCGCTGCTAACCTTACAGCTGTAGCACAAAACAAACCTAAGGAAGTACTATTTACAATTGATAACAAGCCATTCTATTCTGACGAATTTTCCAGAGTTTATAAAAAGAATTTGGATCTTGTAAAAGACGAATCTCAGAAAGATCTTAATAACTACTTAGATCTTTACACTATCTACAAAATGAAAATTTCCAAAGCAAACCAATTAGGTTTACAAGACGGAAAACAATACCAAGACGAGCTTAAAAGTTATAGATCTCAATTGGCCAAAAACTACACTACTGATTCAAAAGTTACTCAAGAATTGGTAAACGAAGCATACAAACGTATGCAGAAAGAGGTGAAAGCTTCGCATATCTTACTTCTTGTAAATGAAGATGCTGCTCCGGCAGATACTTTGAAAGTGTACAAGCGTGCAATGGACGTGTACAATCTTGCCAATAAAGGAAAAGATTTTGGTGATCTTGCAGTTCAATATTCTGAAGATCCATCGGCAAAAGAAAACAAAGGTAGTTTGGGATATTTCACAGCTTTCAGAATGGTTTATCCTTTTGAATCGGCTGCATTTAACACACCAAAAGGAAGTGTTTCAAAACCAGTTCGTTCGCAGTTTGGATACCATATCATCAAAGTTGATGATGTTCGTGACAATCGTGGTGAAGTATCGGTTGCTCATATTATGACTGCCAAACCTTCTGATGGGAACGTCGAACTTTTAGCGAAAGCGAAAAACACTATAAACGACTTATACAATAAACTACAGCAAGGAGAGGAATTTGAAACTCTGGCAAAACAATTCTCAGAAGATAAGGCTTCATCTCCAAAAGGTGGATTGCTAAACACCTTCGCGGCGGGACAATTGAGCTCTGAAGATTTCGAAAATGTTGCTTTCGGACTTAAAAACGAAGGAGATTATTCAAAGCCATTCGAAACTGAATTTGGATACCACATCGTAAAACTTTATAAAAAGATTCCGATGAAGAGTTTTGAGGAAATGAAGCCTGAAATCGAAAATCGCATAAGCAAAGATGATCGTTCTAGATTGATTATAAAATCGATGAATGACCATTTAAGAGCAAAATATCCTTTAAAAAGAAATGACAAATTATATGCTACTGTAAAGAAAGCAGTAACAAATAAGGTTTATGAAGCGGATTATAAGCTTCCAGAAAACTTAAAACCATTTGAAGGGACACTTTTTACAATAAAAGACAAAGCGGTTACAGGAGTTGAATTCTTAAATTTTATCAAAGATCAGCAGAAACGTGCATCGGAAGTAAAGCCTGTAGAAAAATTAGTTGATGCTCAGTATACTGATTTTGTAAATAGTGAACTTGCGGCTTATAACGACGGTCAATTAGAAACAGAATATCCTGAATTTGCAGCGATTATGAATGAATATCGTGATGGATTACTGCTTTTTGACCTAATGGAAAAAGAAATCTGGGAAAAATCTAAAACCGATACAATCGGACTTCAGAAATTTTACGATACCCACAAAGAAAATTACAAATGGTTAGAAAGATATGACGCTGTTGTGTACTCTTCTACAAGCAAAGATGCAATTGCGAAAGCAAAAAAATTCTTAAAGAAAAAGAAATCTACTGAATATATTAAAGAGCAGTTGAATACGAAAGAAGTTGTAAACGTTATGTCCAAAACTGGAGTTTTCGAAAAAGGAAACGATGTATTGCCGAAATCGCTGATTGCCAAAAAAGGAATTTCGGATGTCATGCACGAAGGGAAGTACTTCTATGTAGTAAAGTTAAATGAAGTAAAACCTGCCGGACTTAAAACATTGGACGAAAGTAGAGGTAGAGTAATAAACGACTATCAGCAATTCCTTGAAGAGAAATGGGCAGATGAGTTAAGAAAAGAATTTACATTGAAAGTGAATCAAGATGTTTTTGCGAAGGTAAAGGCAGAATTGAAATAAAAATTAATGAAAAAATTACTGCTCGCAAGTATTCTAACTCTTCTAGCAACTTCCTGTAGCTATTTTGAGAAAAGTATTAAGACTGAAGCAATTGCAAGAGTAGGTGAAGAATATTTGTTTCTCGCGGACCTTCAAGATTTGGTTCCCCAAGGAAGTACAAAAGCAGACAGTATTCAGATTGTCCATAGTTTTATAAATCGTTGGGCATCGCAAAAGTTAATGATTGCCAAGGCTGAATTAAATCTGAAAGACTCAGAAAAATTTGAATTCGACGAATTAGTAAAGCAGTACAAAGTAGATTTGTACACAAAAGCGTATATCGAAGAATTGGTCAGGCAGACAATTGATACAGCCGTAAATGACCAAGAATTAAAAGAGTATTATGAGTCAAACAAGGATAACTTTCGCACAAGCGAGGCCCTTCTAAAGCTTAGATATATTCATTTGCAAAACGACAATCCTAAATATGAAATCATTAAGCAGAAGTTTTTTGATTTTAGTAAAAAGGATCGGCAGTTTTGGGATACATACAAGTTGCAGTTTAAGGATTTTGCACTCAATGATTCGGTTTGGGTAGAGTTGAATCAAGTTTATAAAAAACTTCCTTTTATAACTCCCGAAAACAGAGAAAGCTATATTGCTGCTGGAAAATCGATACAGTACAGAGATTCATTAGATATGTATCTCATAAAAATCGTAAATGTTACCAATAAAAATCAGGTGAGTCCGTTCGAGTACTTGCAGCCTACATTAAAGCAGGTGATTGTGAATAAAAGAAAAGTAGAATTAATAAAGAAAATTGAAAAAGAAATCACCGATGATGCCATTAAAGACAAGGAATATGAAATTTATAAATAATGCCCGCACGCTTTTTGGTGCGCTTTTCCTTTTGCTAGGAATTTCAATGAATGCGCAAGAAATCATTCCGATTTCTGAAACAGTAATGGATACCGTGCGACCACAGTTTTCAAAAAGACAAAAGGTGGACGGAATTGTAGCGACAGTTGGAGATTATATTATTCTTGATTCAGATATTGACAAGGCGTATCTTGAAATTTCGGGACAAGGGAATTCTGTAAAAGATATTACAAGATGTCAGCTTCTTGGCAAGCTGATGGAAGATAAATTGTATGCACACCAAGCAATTCAGGACAGTATTACAGTTACAGATGAGCAGGTTAAAGACAAAATGGGTCGTCAAATTGATTATATGGTGCAGCAATTGGGAACGATGGACAAAGTAGTTCATTATTTCAAAAAAGATACTGAGGACGAATTGAGAGCTGACCTTTTTGAAGTGATCAAAACCAATGCCCTTACCGAAGAGATGCAACGTAAAATTGTTGACGAGGTAGAAATTACTCCAGAAGAAGTTCGTACTTTCTTCAGAAAAATTCCTTCTGACGAATTACCAATTTTTGGTGCAGAGATAGAAGTGGCGCAAATTGTAATAAAGCCTCAAATTAGTGAAGAAGAAAAGCAGAAAGTGATTGTAAAGCTTAATGAAATTAGAGATGAGGTTCTGGCAGGAGCAAGTTTTTATACCAAGGCAGTTTTGTATTCCCAAGATCCTGGATCTAGATCAAGTGGAGGTTTTTATAAAATGACACGTAAAACTCCATTTATAAAAGAATTTAAAGATGTCGCTTTTACTCTTGGAGAAGGTGAGATTTCAATGCCATTTGAAACTGATTTTGGGTACCATATTATTTTGGTTGAGAAAATTAGAGGTCAAGAGATAGATTTGAGACACATCCTGATTTCGCCAAAGGTTTCTTCGGAAGCGCTTGCTGAAGCAAAAACTAAAATCGAATTAATCAAGAAAAGAATCGAAGCAGGCGAATTGACTTTTGCAGAAGCTGCTCGTACTTTGTCTGATGAGAAAGAAACAAAAGTGAATGGTGGAATTTTGATCAATCCAAATACCCAAGACACTCGTTTTGAATTGACAAAAATGGATCCTGAATTATACTCTCAGGTGTCTGGTCTAAAAGAAAACGAAATTTCATACCCTATTATGGACGAAGATCGTAATCAGCGTAAATCGTACAAAATAGTAAAAGTTACAAACCGTACAGAAGAGCATAAAGTAGACTACGCAAAAGATTACGTAAAAATTAAAGATCTTGCTTTGAAAGAAAAACAAATCAAAGTAATTGGTACTTGGTCTGAAGCAAAAATTAAAGAAACTTATATCAAAATTAACGGAGAATATAGAAAGTGTGAGTTTACAAATAATTGGATAAAGAAATAGTACTATCTTTCAAAACATATCTTATAAAGTAGCATAAATGTCAGACGTAGCAGCAATTCAAAATTTAGTTGAGAAGCGTAAAAGCTTAAAAGCAGAAATTTCCAAAATCATTATTGGTCAGGATGTTGTTGTAGATCAGATTATCCTAAGTATATTTTCTGGAGGGCACGCGCTTCTTGTGGGTGTTCCCGGTTTGGCAAAAACCCTGATGGTAAATACAATTGCACAAGCATTAGGATTGGATTTTAAAAGAATTCAGTTCACGCCAGATTTGATGCCATCGGATATTTTGGGAAGTGAGATTCTTGATGAGAATAGACATTTTAAATTCATAAAAGGTCCCTTGTTTTCAAACATCATTCTTGCTGATGAGATTAATAGAACTCCGCCAAAAACGCAGGCTGCTTTACTAGAAGCGATGCAGGAACGTTCGGTAACAATCTCTGGACATACTCATAAATTGGATCTTCCGTATTTTGTGCTTGCAACCCAAAACCCAATTGAGCAGGAGGGAACCTATCCGTTGCCAGAAGCACAATTGGACAGATTTATGTTTTCGATATTACTCCAATACCCATCTTTCGCCGAAGAAGTAGAAGTGGTGAAAAGTACCACGACAGACAAGACAAATTCAATAAACGCATTGTTTACATCTCAGGAAATTATCGACTTTCAGCATCTGATTCGTCGTATTCCAGTTGCTGATAATGTCATTGAATATGCAGTCACTATCGTAAGTAAAACGCGTCCTGAAAACGCAATGTCTAGTGATTATATTAAGAATTATCTTGATTGGGGAGCAGGACCAAGAGCATCACAGAATTTAATTTTGGCTGCCAAGGCACATGCTGCCTTCAACGGAAAGTTCTCTCCAGATATTGAAGATGTAAAAGCTGTAGCACCTGGAATCTTAAGGCATAGAATTATTAAGAATTATAAAGCTGACGCCGAAGGAATAACCGAGGAAGCTATCATATCAACTTTATTGTAAAATATTAAAAACCTGAAATTAGTTTCAGGTTTTTTCGTTTTAGATCATAATTTTATTTTTTTGGAGCAGAAATAATATCTCCTTTCATAACCTGTCCCGCTGTCCTCTATATCTTTTTCTTTTTCGCAATGTGCCAGAATGAGTAGGCGAAAAAAGAAAAAGGATGCCGTTCCCATCGGGGCTAAAGTTCAAGTGTAGGCCTTTTTTCAACATTTAGTTGTAGCGCGATATTGAGAATTACTTTTTGAATAGCACATCTACCAAAATAAAATTGAACTAATTTTCACAACTTGTATTTCTGATATTGTTGTAACTGTCGTTGACCTTTATTGTTTTAAGGCAGATAGACAAATATATCAGATAGGATTTTTTTCGATAGTAACTTTTACTCGAGCTGCAATTTAGAATTGTTCTTTATTCTTTTGGCGAAAGCCTATTTCACTTTTCATAAAAATTTACCTTAAAAATGACTATTACGCAATTAATCTGTAAAAAATTATTAATTGCTGTACTAAATGCAGTCAAATCTCATATTTGATAAATTTAATGTTGTAAAAGCCCTCTTTGAGTTCAAATCTTTTAATTTCGGACTAATTTTCTTAAATTTGCACCACAACAATTTAAAGATACTATTATGGCTTTTGATATTGAGATGATAAAAAAGGTGTATGAGACAATGCCAGAGCGCGTAGACAAAGCGCGTGAGCTTGTTGGACATCCACTTACATTAACTGAAAAGATTCTTTACGCACACCTTTGGGAGAAAACTCCAAGCAAAGTTCTTAACCGCGGAAAAGATTATGTAGACTTCGCTCCGGATAGAGTTGCTTGTCAAGATGCGACAGCTCAAATGGCACTATTGCAATTTATGCACGCCAAAAAACCAAAAGTTGCAGTTCCTACAACAGTTCATTGTGATCACTTAATTCAGGCTAAAGTTGGAGCAGAGAAAGATTTGAAAAATGCAAAAACTCAAAGTAATGAGGTTTTTGATTTCCTTTCTTCTGTTTCAGACAAATACGGAATCGGTTTCTGGAAACCAGGAGCTGGAATTATCCACCAAGTAGTTTTAGAAAATTATGCATTCCCAGGAGGTATGATGATTGGTACAGATTCTCACACCGTAAATGCTGGAGGATTGGGTATGATCGCTATCGGAGTGGGTGGTGCAGATGCTGTGGATGTTATGTCAGGAATGGCTTGGGAACTTAAATTCCCACGTCTTATTGGTGTAAAATTAACTGGAAAACTTTCAGGATGGACAGCACCAAAAGACGTTATTCTTAAAGTTGCAGGTATCCTTACTGTAAAAGGTGGTACTGGAGCAGTAGTTGAATATTTTGGAGAAGGTGCAACCGCAATGTCTTGTACTGGAAAAGGAACAATCTGTAATATGGGTGCAGAAGTAGGTGCTACAACTTCTACTTTTGGATACGATGACTCTATGTCAAGATACCTTCGTGCTACTGGTAGAACGGATGTAGCTGAAGCAGCAGACAAAGTTGCTGACTATCTTACAGCAGATAAAGAAGTGTATGCAGATCCTAAAAAATACTTTGATGAAGTAATCGAAATAGATCTTTCTACTCTTGAGCCACATCTTAACGGACCTTTCACACCAGATTTAGCAACTCCAATTTCTAAAATGAAAGAAGAAGCAGCTAAAAATGACTGGCCTCTAAAAATCGAGTACGGACTAATCGGATCTTGTACTAACTCTTCTTACGAAGATATTTCACGTGCAGCTTCGTTGGCAAAACAAGTACACGAGAAAAAATTAAAAGCTAAATCTAATATTGCAATTAACCCAGGTTCTGAGCAAATTAGATACACTATAGAGAGAGACGGATTTGTAGATACTTTCGAAAAAATCGGAGCTACGATCTTCGCAAATGCTTGCGGACCGTGTATTGGAATGTGGGATAGAGCAGATGCAGAATTGCAATTGCGTAACACAATCGTTCACTCTTTCAACAGAAACTTCTCAAAACGTGCAGATGGAAATCCAAACACTTTGGCGTTTGTAGGTTCACCTGAGTTGGTTACAGCACTTGCTATTGCAGGAGATTTGTCATTTAATCCCTTAACAGATACGCTTATCAACGAAGATGGCGAAGAAGTAATGTTGGATGAACCAACAGGTCACGAACTTCCTCCAAACGGATTTGATGTAGAAGATGCAGGTTTCCAAGCGCCGTCAGCAGATGGTTCTGGAGTACAGGTGGTTGTGAGCCCGACTTCTGAGAGACTTCAACTTTTGGAGCCTTTTCAACCTTGGAATCACGAAAATCTTCTTAACGTTAAATTGCTGATCAAAGCACAAGGAAAATGTACTACAGATCATATTTCTATGGCAGGTCCATGGTTGCGTTTTAGAGGTCACCTAGATAATATTTCAAATAATATGTTAATCGGTGCGGTTAACGAATTTAATGGTAAAACGAATTCTGTAAAGAATCAAATTACTGGGGAATACGATACAGTTCCTGGAGTTCAAAGAGCATACAAAGCAGCTAATATTCCTACAATTGTTGTTGGAGATCATAATTACGGTGAAGGTTCTTCAAGAGAGCACGCTGCAATGGAGCCTCGTTTCTTAGGTGTAAAAGTGGTGTTGGTAAAATCGTTCGCGCGTATACATGAGACAAACCTTAAAAAACAAGGAATGTTGGGTCTAACGTTTGCAAATGAGGAAGATTACAAACTGATTCAAGAAGATGATACTTTCAATTTCACAGATCTTGCACAGTTTGCAGAAGGGAAACAAATCACGATTGAGCTTTCTCATAAAGACGGATCAAAAGATACAATTATGGCGAATCATACTTACAACGCTGGTCAAATTGGCTGGTATGTTGCAGGTTCAGCGCTGAATTTAATCGCTGCCGAATCATAATAAATTTAGATTTCACAATACAATCAAGGAGTTTCTGCAAAGAAGCTCCTTTTTTTATACAAGCATTTTTTTTTGGGCGTTCCCTTCGGGCAGGCTGTCCACTCCCAATCTTTTTGGGCAGAAAAAGCCCAAAAAGGATTTACGCTACCATCCTTAACGCAAACCTCGACACCATTCAGCAATAATTTTATAAAGAACTTTTTGTGGAATCAAGGCATTAAATACAGACAATAAGTAAGAATTGAGATTCAATGATATTTATCAATCGCAAACTATTTTAAATTCTGTACCTTAACCTATATTTAAAAGACAGTAATTATTCAACTCAATATTAAATCAATTCATTTATGAAAAATATTTTACTCACGGTACTCACATTATTCTTCGGATTACAACTCAGCGCACAAGAAATTGTTGGTCAATGGAATGGAGTATTGCAACTCCCGGGAACTGATTTGCACGTAGTTTTTCACGTATCACAAAATGGCAATGGAGGTTTTACATCTACTATGGATAGTCCTGATCAAGGTGTAAAAGGAATTCCTGTGACAACGACAACGTTCAACGACAAGGTCATTACTTTCGAAATTACTCCAATGAAAATATCCTATATTGGAACGATTGAAAAAGAGGAAATCTTTGGAACCTTCACTCAAGGTGGTCACGAATTTTCGCTAAATCTAGACCGTAAAGATGTTATTAAAGTAGCTCTTAACAGACCGCAAGAACCAAAACCACCATTTCCTTATAATAGCGAAGAAGTAAAATTTAAAAATACTCTTGATAATGTAACTCTTGCAGGAACGCTTACGATTCCGCAAGGCAAAGGGAAATTTCCAGTAGTTGTATTGATTTCAGGAAGCGGACCTCAAAATCGAGATGAAGAAATTATGGGACACAAACCATTTCTAGTTATTTCAGATTATTTAACTCGCAACGGAATTGCAGTTTTGCGCTACGACGACCGTGGAATAGCCGAATCTACGGGGAATTTTGATGAGGGAAATTCAGAAGATTTCTCAAATGATGTGGAAGCTGCAGTAGAATATTTAAAAACAAGAAAAGATATACACAAATCCCAAATCGGTTTAATCGGTCATAGTGAAGGCGGATTAATTGCGCCAATGGTTGCAGCTAGAGATAAAGATGTTGCATTTATCATACTTCTTGCGGGTACAGGAGTTAAAGGTTCAGAAATAATGCTTTCACAACAGAAAGCAATGTTAAAAGCATCAGGTCTTACGGACGAAGAAGTAAAGCAGAGAATATCGACAACAGCCGCACTTTTTGATATTATATCCAATTCGGCAAACAATCATTTAGACCGAGATCTAAATGAATATATAGAAAAGATAGTAGCGCTACAAGGTGGTGAAACGCAAGATATGAGCAGCAGAGAATATATCGAAATGCAACTGCAAGAAATCTCAACTCCGTGGATGTGCTACTTTATCAAGCACGATCCAGCTTTAGATTTAAGTAAAGTAAAAGTTCCCGTATTAGCACTTAATGGCGGAAAAGATATTCAAGTCCAACCAAATTTAAATCTTCCAGCGATAAAGAAAGCCTTAGCAGTTGCCGGAAATAAAAAAGTTACTATCAAAGAATACCCAAATCTGAATCACTTATTTCAAGAAGCAAAAACCGGTTTTCCAGATGAATATTTTAAGATAGAACAGACCTTTTCTCCAGAAGTGCTGCAAGATATGCGTGATTGGATCAAGATTCAAGTGAAGTAAATCTTCCAACTTAACCTTATTTAATTCGTAACTAGCGCGAGCGGTCCCGATCGTGAACGTCTGTCAGATAAAACATAATCTACTTATTATAGTTGAACTATTTATAACTTTTATATTAATGCTATTTATGCAAAAATGCAGCAGACTATACTCATTGAATTATTTTTTGAGTAATTAAATAATGAGGAAAATTGTTTTGTGCTTTATGTTTATAATGGGCACGAGCGAGACGCTCGCGCCAGCGGTGTGTGATACTACTGTAGATAAAACTTCAGAAGAATTTAATTTCTAATTGAATAAAATTTACTTTATAGATTCGTCGCTAGCGCGAGCGTCCCGCTCTTGAACGTCTGTCAGATAAAACATAATCCAATTGCAATAGTAAAATTTCTTTCAACTTTTATATCAATAGTATTCGTTGAAAAATGTAGCCTAAGGAA
>CBDUDY010000067.1:0-10914 GCA_965366055.1 uncultured bacterium | reverse complement strand
ATCTGAATGACTTTTTGCGTCATGAGTTTTGTCGGTAGATTTTGCATCGGAATGACTTTTTGCATCATGATCATTGTCTTTAGACTTTGTATCTGAATGACTTTTTGCGTCATGAGTTTTGTCGGTAGATTTTGCATCGGAATGACTTTTTGCATCATGATCATTGTCTTTAGACTTTGTATCTGAATGACTTTTTGCGTCATGAGTTTTGTCGGTAGATTTTGCATCGGAATGATTTTTTGCATCATGATTCTTGTCGGTAGATTTTGCATCGGAATGACTTTTTGCATCATGATTCTTGTCGGTAGATTTTGCATCTGAATGACTTTTTGTATCCTGAGCTTTGTCTTTAGACTTTGCATCTGAATGATTTTTAGTATCATGAGCTTTGTCTGCAGATTTTGCATCTGAATGACTTTTTGTATCATGAGATTTGCTTCCTGCTGTAGCAGCACCTTTTTTTTCAGAATCCTTGCTATCTTTTTTTTCAGAATCTTTCATAATTATTATTTTTAATTTAAAGTGAAATTACAACTACTATAATTTTATTTTATTATAAGATTTTGTCTCAATTTTATTGTATTATCATACATATGTCTTTGATTGTTAAAGCTTTATGTTGCAATAAAGTATGTGAGAATCATTAGAAAATTTAGAAAAAAAATGAAAATCACCAAATATCGCATTTCATTTTTTGTATGTACTTACTTTTGAAAGAAGGAATTTTCATTAAAAGCAGCTCTTAAATATTTAATAAACGATTTCAAAAGGTAAATCTCAAGCTTAGTTTCATCTAGACGCATAAAAATAATTTTCTTCTAAAGTGTCTTCAAATTATAATCGCTGGACCTTAGACTTAAAATTTTACCTGTAAATCCAATAGATCCGTATTTAACTTAAAACAAAAAAAAACCTGCAGTAGCAGGTTTTAATTATAATTTCTTTTAGCGCTGACCAGCCTCATCGTCAGCATCACTACCTTGAACTTTTACAATTTTATTATAGACTCCTAATAATAGAAATGAAGTTGCCCATTGTCCGACAAATAATGCGCTTTTCCCTCTACCCATCACTTTTAAAGTAGCAGAAGCAGTCATAGATGCTACTGCGGCCCATAAAAATAAATCTGATGGTAATTTGGCAGTTTGCTGTTCAATTTTTTTTGCTAATTTCCCCTCCGAGTGTTTGTTGTTTCCGTGCGACATAATATATATTTTTATAGTTATTTTATGTCTATAAAACTATAACACAAAGATTTATAAGTTGTTACATGATTTTATCCGAGTTTTATTTGATTGTTCTAATCTGCTTATTTTAAAGTGTTGTACTATAATTGGTTTAAAATTAATTGCATCTACTTTCAGTAAAAATGCTTTGAAATTTATGGAGTAAGCATAATGCTTTTTATAATATTAATGCACTATTAAAAGAGACAAAATAGTGAGTGAAAATTCGTAGATTTTATAAGTACTATGGAAAATATTCTTGTCAAGTAGCATTAAAGAATCTATTAGATAACTACATTTTAGCAAATATTTCACTAATAGACTGCGTCGATAATGGTTTTTTTATAAAACCCTTTACTAATGGATCCAATTCCGCCTTTTTATGATCGCGCTCATCAATAGAAGAGGTTAACATAAAGATTGAAAATTGATCTTTTAAAGAGGGTGGTAAATCAGAAAAGATTTTTAGAAAATCCCAACCAGTAAGTACCGGCATATTTATGTCAAGAAAAATAACCGTAGGAGTTTGTGGGTCAGCGTCGCTATAATTATCGCGAATATATTGTAAGGCCACTTCAGGCTCCAAAAAAGCAATAATCTCGGTCTCGGCCGAATATCGCTTCAAGCAGCA
Organism: uncultured bacterium; assembly: GCA_965366055.1. Classification (GTDB taxonomy): domain Bacteria; phylum Bacteroidota; class Bacteroidia; order Flavobacteriales; family Flavobacteriaceae; genus Flavobacterium. Next base: position 9,057 of record CBDUDY010000067.1, on the reverse strand, counting down.
TTTGCAAATAAGATTGTTTGAACGGTCATCGTCAACTACTAGAAAACGTTTTGGTGCAATCATACTGAGTAATTTTTTTACATATAAGTATCTTTAACTTAATAACCCTACTTTTCGAAAATTCTACCCAAAAGTAATCTGAGCTGACTTTGTTCTATAAGTTTTACTAATATAATAGATTTATTTTCATAAAAGACTACCATCAATAACAAATTACCGCTTCTACTATTAAATTATGGATGACTGTTGAACTCAATCCTAAATTCAGTTCCGATATTTACCTGACTCTTTACAGAAATAGTACCTCCTAATGTCTCTACTTGAGTTTTAACCATATATAAGCCTAGACCTTTTCCTTCAATTTCAGAATGAAAACGTTTGTACAATCCAAACATATACGAACTATATCGATCCAGATCTATACCAAGTCCGTTGTCCTTGAAGGTGAGGATTACTTTATTGTTAATAATTTGGCTCTCAATTTCTAGTATGAGTTCAATATCACTTTTACGATATTTGATACTGTTACTTATAATGTTGTAAAAAATACTTTGCATATAACTTTTGATAGTCCATACTTCGTCAATTGATTTAAAATTCGTTTTAACTTGGATGTTTTTATTTTCTATTAAATAATTAATGCTTATCAAAATATTTTTTACAAGTAATGATAAAGAAACCGCTTCATTTCTCTCAATAATATCGCGCTTGGTCTGAACTATAGTATTCAAATCAAGGATAACATCTTCTAATCTTCTAACGTCTGCACTTATCGCTTCTCTTAATTCTACCACAGTTTCAGGACTGTGACTTTCATCTCTTAATTCGGCGGTAAGTCCAACTATATTAGCAACTGGGGATCGCAGATTATGCGATATTATATAGGAGAATTGCTCCAGATCTTTATTACGCCGTATAATATCCAAAACCATTCTTTGTCGTTCTTCCTCGGCTTTATGCTCCTCAGTCAAATCTCTAAGGATGCCATAAATATGTGCTGCTTGCCCTTCATTGTTATATTCAACTTTCCACTCCGTGCAGGCATGTCCAATCTCTCCATTTTTCCTATTAAAACGAAAGGAAATTATTGGAGTACTATTGGAATTTGCCGCTTCTTCAACGACAGAAATTACCGTTTCTAAATCATCTGTATGTATAGATTTATAAAAAGATTCGCTCGATGGCGCAACATTTTTATCAATCTCTAGAATTCTGTAAAATTCGTCCGACCAGCTATGTTCATTCAGTAAAAGATCAAGTTCCCAGCTACCTACATGAGCAATGTGCTGCGCTACTTTTAATTTAGTTTCACTTTTTAAAATTTTTTCTTCTGCCACTTTTCGTTCCGTAATATCTTGGCAGGTACCAATGGCAATCTGGGCGTCGCCATCCTCAGCACTATTAACCGTCCACTTTTCTTCTATCCATTTTATTTTTCCTTTCGGAGTTATTATTCGATGCTCAATAGACTTTACACCTTTTCTATTTAACGTTTCTAAAAAATTATTAACTACTATATCTCTATCTTCAGGATGAATAAATTTTATAAATTCGGTATAAGAAGGACGAATCATTATAGGGTCAGCTCCTAATATATGAAAAGTTTCTGCAGACCATACAGCTTCAAACGTTTCCGCATTTGTTTGCCAACTTCCAATTTTTGCAACTTTTTGAGCGGTAATAAGTCTCGCTTTTTCATCTTCCAATTCGTTCAACGTTAGTCGTAGCAAGGATTCCGATTTTTTCCTTTCAGAGATGTCTCTAAAGTTCACAACAATGGCATTTATACCATCAGTATCAAGAAAATTGGTCAATGTGGCTTCCACCCAAATATAAGTTCCATCTTTCTTACGCTGTCGTACAGCCGAGCAAAATAGGGGAATAGCAGGTTGCTGCAGGACCTCAAGAATAAAAGATTCGCTTAAGAGTTTGTCGTCTGGATGAATCACATCTGAAACAATCATTTTTTTTATCTCCCCAACGCTAAACCCATATTTTTTTGAAACAGCTGGGCTAGTGTATAATATTTTTCCTTTAGCGCTTAAGGTAGCAAGCATATCCTCACTATTTTCTGTTACGCCTTTAAAGAATTTTTCACTTTTCTCAACCATCCGTCTTGCCATTATTTGCTCTGTAATATCATTTGCAAAAAAGAAAATACCTTCGATTTCCCCAGCAAGATTTCTATAAGCTTGAAATATAAAATTCACATAAGTATTTACCAACTCTCCAGTCCCAGCATTATTTAGTTTAATTAGAACTTCTTTTCCTCTTATAGAATTACCAGTCTGATATACAGAGTCCAAAATTTTTATAAAACCTTGCTCCGCAACTTCTGGAATTACTTCGGCTACAGTTTTACCAACAATATCGGTCTTTCCAACAAGTTCAAGATACAAAGGATTTGCCAATTCATACACATGGTTTTCGCCTTTCAACATCACTACTGCTGACGGAGCTTTCAAAAACATATTGTAATACTGATCTCTTTCCATTTCGATTGATCTCTGCAATTTCTTGCTTTCGGTCATATCTTTTGCAACGCAATACATTAGCTCAAGAGAGTCGTCCCAAATTACCGACCATAGCAAAGGAACAGTCCTACCAGATTTGTGAACATAGCAATTCTCAAAAAGATATTCAGGAACGCCGCCATAGATCTTTTTTGCGGCTTCAGCTGTTCTGTCGATATCGTCACTATGCACGAGGTCTATAAATCTAACTCCTATTAATTCTTCGGGACGATAACCAAGTATGTTAAAGCAAGCTTTGCTAACAGTTTGAAATTCCATTTTTGCATCTATAGTGCAAATTAGATCCAAAGAAGAATCTAAGATGGCCGTCAAATTTGATAAGGTAGTTTTTAATTTTTGTGTCGTCACACCAAGCTTGTCTTCAGCAAGTTTGCGCTTCGTAATATCTTGATGCGTAATAACTACTTTCGAATCATCTCCTGCAAACGGCAAGACATTTACAATAAACCATTTATAAACAGTAGGAGTAATGTAAGGATATTCGTGATGAAAAGAAGATAATTCTCTATTAATTACAGATAGAATTCCGTCGAAAATGATTTTTACATTAACATCTCCACCCGCAACTGCATCTTCACATACTTTTAAATAATTGCTGCCCACCGAGCTGTTTTTACCTTTTTCAACAGACATTTGTGCAGGAAAATTTTCCCAAGAATCATTTACGGCGAGTATTGTACCATCAATAGATAATACTGCAACTTGATCCGTAAGAGATGCCAGGACACAACCATTAAATAGGGGACTTTCTGTTAAGTTTATGGAAGAGTAGTCATCATTTTTATTACTTTCTTCCAATATTAAATCAAGAATTCTGAAGCTAAGAACCAGACCTTTAAGCAGAGGATCATCAAATTTATTAGTAAATTTCCCTTCAAAATTACGAAGAATTCCACCTTTTGTTCGCATTCTAAAATGATTTAGGGAAATCGATTTTATATCGCTAAAAACACTATACAAAGCATTTTTCACTTTCTCAAGATCTTCAGGATGTACGAGATCTAATAAGCTAGTAGTCAAAAAATCTTTCTGGTTAAATTCTAAAATATTTTCTACAGAATCGGTACAATATTTAATGAAACCAACCTCATTTACAACCATGATGCCCTCTGTGCAAAATTCTTGAAGCGCAGCAGTTCTAGCATCGCTTACAATTTTCAGCATTTTCTTTTTTTCTTCTGAAGCATCCTCACTCATAAGTCCATTTTTTTTGTAATTTTTTGCGGCGTCATAGATCTTTTTCGAAATATGTTGCGACAAACAGTAATGTCAAGGGTATTATTAAAGTAGGTGGCAAAGTTCTACACATACAAGTGATAACGCAAGTTTTTAATCGTTAAAAAATGGCATTCTGCGGTTTATTTTAAGCAATTCATAATTACGATGATTCGAAATTGCAAAAATTTTGCATTTAATATGTACGAGTTTTCGAATAATAGGGACTTTATTTTCGGCTAATTTTTTTGGGCGGCTTGTAACTGCGATTGCGAAACAGTACTACTGCTCGATTTCATTTTTGCGGTGTCGCAATCACAGCCACAATCAGGCCATCCACTATATCTTTGCTGCAAAACTAATTGGTCTTTCAAGATAATCGTAGGATCCCATAATTTATAGCAAGTTATATGGCAGCAAAGGATGCCGCTGCTGTCCCTGCCGCAAAATTTTCTTACAACAGAATTACGTATAGTCGAAATTGTTCTTCCTACAAGCAATTCTAGAAGTCGAAATGTATTTCGACTCTTAGAAATAAGCGCCAAATCGTCCCTGCACAAGACGGCCTACAATCTCTTTGAATACGCCAGATTAGATTTTTTATAATGGCGTTGAAGTGAATTAATTTGGGATCTCGCGGCAGGGATAGGAACGGCATCCTTTGCTGCATCTCAAAATTTCAGTAGGGCAGTAGATGGCAAAATTTCCTTAAAAGCAGAGGTTGCATTAGCAGCGAAGATATAGTGTATAGCCCGGTGCAAAGCAGCCGCCCAAAAAATGCAAATTGTGAATAGCGACGTTAATTGTACTATTAATATGATCACAATTTTCTTAGCATCAATTGGAATCTGTTTTAATAATCTTTTAAAAACCATTGCTAGTTATCCTTTGCGGTACTAGTAGACAAAATATATTTCTTAACGCCGCACTCAATTTAGACTATAAAACTTCTGCAAGTGTAATAGCATCTGACAAGGTATCAGCATTCTCAAGACAAATTTTTGTATGCAGTTATCAATTGTATAAAAGCTTGCGAGATGCTCGTCTGTCTATTGCAAAGATAAAATTGATGTCACGCTCGTGAAAATCTTAAAATTATTCTGTCAAAAATATTAATGAAAGAAGCGGAGAAATTTAAAATATTTAAAATATCTATTTGCAGTATAAAATAGTGCAATAAGTTTTTATTGATAGAGTATAAAAATTTTATCACAGAGTCAATTAAAAAAAACTAAACTTGAAATAAAACGTTCTAATTGCGTCGGTCCAAAAATTATTTCCAGTAACTTTAAGATGTAATTAAATGAGATTATTTTTTGTAACACGTTGAACGTTACTAATAAATATGTATTTTCATTGTCCGAAAATTTGCCAAAATGGATCGCAAATTCAATCCGCAAAATAGTATTTAAAGCGGGAATTAATTGAGACAATAATATTTTGGCAGTATTTATTCACTTTACGAGATTTCAATTTCTATACTGCAGTATACCATAGTAAGATGAAAAAACTTTAGAATTGATTGAATTTGTAAGCAGAAATTCAGTTGCATTAGGTGTGAATATAATCAAGATGCTTTTTTGGATTTTTAGGTGATTTTGTTTTAATGAGAGATTGTGATCATACAGAAAATTTCCATCATTGATTAGGAGATACTGATGTAATATCTAATATCTGTCAAAGTTATTTTGATCGAAAAATGCATTCTAATAAAAATTTTATAAATAGGTAATTATTTTACGAATACGAATTAAAAATAAAGAGATATGAAATTACTAAATTTACTTGCGATCGTTATTATTGCTCAAACTAGTTTTGGACAGAATACAAATCAGAAACCTGGAGATACTACATTACCATCTACGACTACAGAACTTAGGAAAATAGCAAATGCAGAAACTGGCAAATTTGCATATACCGTGGAAGATTACTTTTCTAAACCTCAAGTGAGTAGTTTTCAAATTTCACCAAACGGACAGTATATTTCGTATCGAGAAAAAGATAAACTAGGGAAAAGGCATGTGTATGTTAAAGATTTCAAGACCAATAAAGTTACCAAGGTAATTGAGGAAGGTGACGAATTGATTCGACAATATTGGTGGGCAAATGACAATCGGTTGCTATACTTAAAAGATAGGGGCGGAGATGAAAATTACCATATTTTTGGAATTGACATAAATGGTAAGAATGCAAAAGAGCTGACGCCTTTTGATAATGTGAGGGTCGGCATTCTTAGTGAACTAAAAAGCCAGAAAGACTACATTATTATAAGTATGAATAAGGACAATGTGCAGGTTTTTGAACCTTACAAATTAAATATAGTAACTGCTGAAGTAAAAAAACTATACGAAAATACCGATTTGAAAAACCCGATTGACGGCTATGATTTTGACAAAAAAGGCACACTTCGCGCCTATAGAAAACAAGTCGACGGAAACACCTATCAACTTTGGTATCGCACAGACGATAATTCTCCTTTTGAATTGGTTGTGACCACAGATTGGAGAGTTTCATTCGGAATTTTGGGTTTTGACTATAAATCCAAAAATCCAGATGAAGCTTATGTGTATAGCAACATCAACTCGGATAAAATGCAAATCATCAAGTATGATTTAAAAAAGAAAAAGGAAATCGAAGTTTTGTATTCAAATGATACTTATGATATTTCAAGTTTATCGTTTTCAGATATTAGAGGATATGAACCCGATTATTATCAATATGAAGCCGAAAAAAATGTCTCGATTCCTATAAGTGCAACCTACAAAAAGATGTTTGCTGTCTTGAATAAATCCTTTAAAAACAAGCTTTTTGCAACTGTAGGAAATTCAGATAATGAAGATAAATTCTTGGTCTATGTCTATAGTGACAAGCTTTACGGAACTTATTATTTGTATGATTTTAAAACAGAAAAGTTAGAGAAGATCAGAGATTTGATGCCGCAATTGAAAGAAAGTGATATGGCCGAAATTAGACCTATACAATTTAAAAGTAGAGATGGTCTCGACCTTTATGGTTACATAACTATTCCAAAATCTAGCGGAAAAGTCCCTATGATTGTCAATCCGCACGGTGGACCTTATGGGCCAAGAGATGGTTGGGGTTATAATCCCGAAACGCAATTATTTGCAAGTAGGGGATATGCTACTTTGCAAGTTAATTATAGAGGATCGGGAGGTTATGGAAAAGATTTTAGTAATGCCGGCTCCAAACAAATCGGAAGAAAAATGTTAGACGATTTGGAAGATGGTGTTGCTTATGCAATCAGTTTGGGATTTATAGACAAAGATAAGATTGCTATTTATGGCGGTAGTTATGGCGGATTGGCAACTTTGGGAAGTCTGGTCAAAACACCGGATTTATATAAATGTGGTGTTGATTATGTTGGAGTTTCAAATCTTTTCACCTTTTTCGAAACCATTCCAGAATATTGGAAACCTTATATAGCAGAGATTCATGAGCAATGGTACGACCCGACAAATGAGGATGATAAAAAAATAATGACTGAAGTTTCTCCTGCGTTAAATACCGATAAGATTACAAAACCATTATTAATTGTTCAAGGCGCAAACGATCCAAGAGTAAATATTAAAGAATCTGATCAGGTGGTTCGAAATTTAAGAAAAAGAGGAATTGAGGTACCATATATGGTTAAATATAATGAAGGACACGGTTTTGGTCATGAAGAGAATCAAATCGAATTTTATAAAACGATGATTGGTTTTTTTAGTCAAAATTTGAAGTAGAAAAATCGAAGTTGTTGATTTTCGCTGTGGTGAAATTTACAGCTATTTCATTTTTGGAAACGCAGTAGAAGCTAATAATTTAGCTTCTACTTTTATCTGAAATCAAACATTTGTTGATTAAAGCGAAAACATCTTGAAAAAACCATAGAAAATATTTTAGTAATCATTGAGATATATCTTTTTCGTAGCTTTTTGAGAATTTATAATAAATCAAGTGCAATTCGACAAAAAAAATTTAATATGGTACTAAAAGGAACTGTCTCAAATAGAATCAATTATTGCAGTGTCACGGAGTAATTCTAACTGTAAAATTATTGTTTCTTTTTTTTATTTAGTGGTGATTGAAAGCGTAGCTCTTATTAAAACTAATACTTCGAAAGGTATTTAATCTTTATTTGCCAACACAAAAATTCTAATTCCGAAACTTTATTCCTTTGATTGTTCATTAGAAAACGTCAATAAAAAACTGAAATTCATGAATATAAGCACTTACATTTTTTTAAGCTTATCTACTTTTAAAAAATCAATAATATGAAAACAGACAAAGGATTTAAAGTCACTTCCGGTGAAGCGCGTTTTGGAACACATTACAAAATGAAAGGCGTTACATTAAACACACTCGATATTAAAATATCAGGAAAGGATACCGAAAACGAGTTAGCAGTTTTTGAGCAGACAGGATTAACACCAAAGGGTGGACCGCCTCTGCACATACATCCCAATCAAGACGAATGGTTCTACATCGTTGAAGGAGATTATATATTTCAGGTTGGCGAAGAAAAATATCAAATGAAAGCTGGTGATACTATTTTTCTGCCTCGAAAAGTTCAACATGCTTTTGTTCAGCTCAGCGAAACAGGAAAAGTGATTGTTTCGTATATGCCAGCCGGGAAAATGGAAGCCTTCTTTGCGGTTACTGATAAGTGGAGTTCGCCACCAAGTAAAGAAGAAATAGCAAAAGTGTTCGCCGATCACGGAATGCAAGTTGTTGGCGCTCCATTAAAAATTGAATGATAGTTTAACATTAAAATTGAATGATAGTTTAACATTAAAAAAGTGAAATTTGTTCTAACTATCAACGCTAAATTTAATTAAATTATTGAAATTTATTTCAAAGGATTTCTAAATGTGAGTTGTCGCAAATGACACCATAAATTTTAAAAATTAAAAAATCTTACTTTCACTCTCTTTACAATCAGCCTCATAGATAATCTTCAAAATTTTAAAATTTGATGAGGTTTGCTTATCTATAATTTGCTTAAAAAAAAATATCTAAAATTTTTTAATTATAAAAAAGTTAAAAATTTGGACTCAGTCGAACCAAGATTTTGAGTTTCAATCTGATACGATTGTCAATTTAAAAATTACTTTCTTTGTGAATTTTTGTGAATAATTTCCTCGGGTATTTCAAAAATAAAAATTAATCCTACCGTTGCCAATGTATTTGTTGTGTGACTTTTTAAGTATTTTATTTTTTCAATTTGGTGGGCCTCTCATTTTCAATAGCTTTTAATAATTGTCGTTTTTGTAAAAACATACATGATTATTTTTCGTTCTAGTTGATG
>CBDUDY010000066.1:0-10940 GCA_965366055.1 uncultured bacterium | reverse complement strand
TTTGTTATCAATAGGCTTGCAATTTTAAAGAGTATTGTAAAAAACTTCATCAATTTTGATGGAGAGAATTACAAATTAAAAGATGGAAATTTGAAGATTATAATAACAAGTCTATCTAATATCTAGTCTTCACAATAGATTTGTTGCAAAAGTTTCTTATTAAATGCGATTGCTCGCCAATGGCTACTTATATAAAAATCGATAAATTTTACTACAATTTTACTTTTTGGTAATCAAATTTTACCAATAATTAAAGATGGAGAATCTATCGATTTAAATTAAGGTTTGCTATTGACTTTATCCATTTACAGCATAAATGCCTTTATTTTGCCTACTGCTCATTATTATCACTACTAATGAACATCTCATTTCTCTCCTCAGAGACGATATCCAAAAATCTATCATAATGCTTTAACACATCTGAAATTAATTCATTTTTGGTAAAATATTGGATGTCATAGCTTTCACGGGTATCACCAAAATAAGCTTTTGGAAAATAGGTTCCTTTGGCTTGAATATCTGGAAGATTTTCTTCGTCAATAAGAAATTTAGAAACTTTTTTTGAAGTGTTTTCGACCCCGTAAATAAAATTATTTATTACATCGTATTTGATTTCCAGTTCAATTTTGAGAGGATTATTGGCAGAGTTAATGCTGGCTTCTATTCCGTTTTTGGCAAACTCAGACTGTAAATCAGTAAAAGCCTCTTTAACGACTGTATTGACAAAGACATCTACAGAAGCACGATCTTTTGAAGCTACAATTTGCTTTAAACGATCTTTCCATAATCTACCAGACCACGGAACCGTAGTTTTTGAAAAGCTACGATCGTAATACGATTGATCTATCGCAAGACCTTTGAGCAAACTCACGATAAATAGAATCATTATTATTGCAAATGGCAAAGCAGTAATCAAAGTCATACTTTGCAAGGCTTTTAATCCACCTGCATTTAACAGTAGTAGTGACAAGATCGCGAGCAAAGCACCCCAAAGAATAATTTGCCACTTTGGCGATTTCTCGGCGTTTTTTGTAGCGATGCTATTCATTACAAAAATCCCAGAATCTGCGGAGGTTACGAAGAATATTATTACAATTAGAATGGTCATAAAGCTGGCAATACTAGAGAATGGCAAGTATTCTAAAAATCGAAACATCAAGGCATCAGGATCGCCCGACACTGCACTCAACGCACCTTGACCAACATTCATATCAAACCAAATAGCAGAATTGCCGAAAACTGTCATCCAGATAAAATTAAAAAGGGAGGGAATCAATAATACTGCAACAATAAATTCTCTAATCGTTCGACCTTTGGAAATTTTTGCAATAAAAAGTCCTACGTAAGGCGACCACGAAATCCACCAAGCCCAATACAGAATAGTCCAATCATAAAACCATGGCAGCACCTCTGGATTATAGACATGCGTGCCGAAAGTCAAGTTAAAAAAATTGTTAATATAATTTCCTAACCCTTCGGTAAAACTGCCAATCAAGAAAACGGTTGGTCCCAAACTAAGAACAAATAATAGCAAGCAAACCACCATTATCACATTTAGATTGCTCAAGAACTTGATTCCCTTATCCACTCCTGTCAAAGCCGAAGCGATTGCGAGCGACACCAAAACTACCACAATTATAATTTGGTATATAAAGCTAGTATTAGGAACAATTCCCAATATTTGAAGTCCGGAATTTATCTGAACCACTCCAAAGCCCAAAGTGGTGGTGATTCCGAAAAACGTGCTACATAGAGCGAAAACATCAATAACATTTCCCCACTTTCCGTTGGTTTTCTCTTTTAATAAGGGATAAAAGCAGCTACGCAATGAAAGTGGAAGTTTAAAACGATAAGCAAAATAGGAAAGTGAAAGTCCAACAAGTCCATAGATTGCCCAAGCGTGAATTCCCCAATGGAAAAAAGTGTATAGCTGCGCATTTTTTGCTTTATTGACATATTCTACTACACCAAAAACTTCGGAAGAGTAATGCTGCATCGGTTCGGCAACTCCAAAATACATCAGTCCAATTCCCATTCCTGCCGAAAACAACATGGCAACCCAAGAAAAAAAGCTATGTTCTGGCCGACTGTCATTGTCGCCAAGGCGTATATTTCCGTATTTACTGAACAGTAGATAAACTAGAAATATTACAAATAAAGTGACAGACCAAACGTATACCCAGTTTAGATTAATGAAAATAAAATTCTTAATAAGATTCAGTATCTGATCCGCCATTTCGGGATAAATTACTGAGGAAATGGAAACTATAAATATAAATACCATACTTGGCACAACAATTCCCTTGTTCAAAGTAGTTTTCAACATAAAATTTATTTTGTAGTTAGTGGTGTCCTAATTCAGAACAGAAAGCCTATATCTGAGGTCTTCAGAAATGCTTTAAATGATCAGGGATGATAATTAATAATTGTCAATGACAAAAATTAGAAATAATTGTTGTGCAAGCTACAAATTTATGGAAAGTGAATTTCCTTAAATCATCCTAAAATTATAATTAATGTCGAGAATTCGCTGATCTTCAATCTAGATTTTAAATCTAGATTGAAGAAATTTAATTGTTTCGAAGACAGAATTTACTAGCCCCGATTGCAGCGGCATCCTTTCTTGTACTGCTGCGATAGCTGCAGTATAAGAAAGATACAGCGGAAAGCGGGAAATAGCTCCAAAAAAAAATCTTAAATCTTGTATTGTTTAAATTTATTTTTCTTTGTAGCTTTACTAGTACCAAATCATAAGTTATTGTTTACTAGTTTATTAAAAAATATTTTATCGGAATAAAATCTTCTTTCAACTGACTTTATTTCATGAAAATTCAATTCTCCATACCTACTTAAAAGAATTTAAATTCTGATTGTATTTATTTGATTGCGTTAATTCCTAAAAAATTAAAAATCATGGCAAGGCAGGATGTATTAAATAAAGCGCAGTCGCAAAATGGCGTTGTTGAGAGTCCACCAAATAGCAATAAAACCGAATATGGCTTATGGTATCAACCTTCTCTTAACGGGCAAAAGTGGTGCGCGATGTTTGTTAGTTGGGTGTTTCATCATGCCGGAAATCCTTTAGGTTATATTCAAACAAAAAATGGAATTCATCATTGCCAATCGGCGCATAACTATTATAAAGAGAAAGGGCAATTAACTTCAAATCCCGAGCCCGGCGATATCGTAATTTACGATTGGACTGGAGATGGTCATGCGGATCACGTGGGGATTTTCATTAAATGGACCACCGCTGATAAGAAGTTTATTGAAGCTTGGGAAGGAAATACGTCGACTTCCAGTAATAGCGATGGCGGCGGAGTTATGAAGCGCGTTCGGTCAAGTAACTTTATCAAATCATTCATAAACCCAGGCGTTTATGGAAATATTAGCGTCACTCCCGTTTATACGTCAATAGTTAAGGGCGATCGAGGTTCTAGAGTTACTCAAATTCAAAAACATCTTTATGATATCGGCTATACTGTAGAGATTGATGGTTGGTTTGGCAATCAGACTGAAAGCTTAATAAAAGAATATCAGTCCAAAAATGCGATGAATAACACCGGAATTGCTGACGCGGTGACAATTGGTGCATTGCAGGAAGATGCGCATAAGGTAGCCGTTGCCAAATCTAGATTTGTGTCAGGAAGCTATCTACATCGTGGTAATATAGGTTTTATGGTAACTGAAGTACAGCGGGCTTTGAATATTAAAAACCCACATTTAAAATTAGCAATAACGGGTAACTTTGATCTAATTACATACCAAGCTGTCAAAAGTTTTCAAACAAAAATCGGGTTAGATGCTGATGGAATTGTTGGTCCATTGACTTTTGGGAAGTTAGGGATTGACTAATAGGTACAAGAAAAGATCTAATCCTCTTATTCGTAATTTAAATCCTATAAGATTTTAAGGAAAGAAAAACATTTTTTGCAGTGAATGTAATTATTCGGAAAAAAGAAGGTAGACAACCAATATTAATTTTGCTGTGCTGACTTTTTTCTAATTATTAATATGAAATTCAACCCACAATTACACGATAATAATTTGACTATTTTTTATTGTGGTAATGACTTGCAGTAGCTTTGTTTGTTTTCTGTTTGATGTTATTTACACTACGGTACTTGAGATTTCAGAATGCTCGAAGTCTACTTAAATTAAAATGACAATCTATTGCAAGTGAGTGAATGGATTTCTAAAATTATATTTTGCGATTATATCAGTTCAGAATTTTTAAAAGTAGTGACTTAGGAAGCACACCCAGCATTTTCAATTTGCAGAAATGTGTGTAAGCGCTCAAATATTATCCTTTTACTCCAACTCTATTATCATCTTCTGAGTTTTTTTTGGGGGCTAATTGAGAACAATTTAGTAGTTGATTGAATTGCTTTATAACTGGAAAAAGATGCATTTAAAATGAGAATTAATTCCAATGACAAACTAATCAGATAAAAACTGATATCGCAGTAAGTGAAAATCAGAAATAATATTCAAAAGCCGAAAAGAGAAATATATACTAAGTAAAATAACAGAAAATATGGCAATTTACTACTATAATAAGCAGGCAAATTATAAATTAAAATCGACAGCAAATGACGTTTATGTTTCAATAGTTTCCGGAAATGGACAGGGAGGCAGCTATATGATTTTGAAGGAAATGATGTTTATTGGGGCAAATGAGACTGTTTATTTAGGAAAAGCAAATGAACTAGTCGATGTTTCAATACAAATTTCTGTCACGATTCAGGACAAACTCATTGAAACCAATTGGACCGGTGTAATTGTAATAATTTCTGAAGGAACAGAAATAACAACCTATTCCTACGCAGAGGAATTACCCGCTGACAAAGATATCGCATATTATTTTATTGTTTTAAAATTAGATAAATAAGGGACATGAAAAAATTATACCTAATAATTTTAAATTTGATTTGCGTGGCAGTTTATTGTCAAGACCTGCGAATTCCTAATACGCCGGCTTTTAGTATTCTTGACTTCGAACCTGCAGCGGTGATGCGGCCAACATCGGCAAAAAAACTTTCTAGTGATGTGTTGAGTTCCTTTGACAAGGATGGTAAGTTATTGCTCAACTTAGGTCTGGAAGTCACACCCTATTGGTTAAAAAACAGACCTTATTTAACTAGAGAAGAGTATCTAAATCCATCCACACTTCAAACAATTTTGCAAACTTTTACATTGTCTGCCGCAACCGTTAAGGACACAATTTCCAATAATAATAACTTGGGAGTTGGTTATAGATTTGAAATTTACAAAGGAATTTTAAATACTGAAGTAGCGAAATTAGAAAAACAATCTTTAGAATTAGAATCAACTATTAATGGCATTCTGTTGGTGAAAACTGTAAATAATATGTCTCCGCTCCCAGATTATAATACTGCAACTTCCGAATTGCTCATTCAACTTAATAATATGAAAGTTTCCCAAGCAAGGATTGCAGAGGTTGAAAAAAAAGCAAAGGATATATTTCAACAGCCTAACTATAATGAGACTATTGATGATTTTCTAACTGAGTTAAGTTCATTTTATGCTACCCAAAGCTCGGAGCTTGTTGATACCATTAGAGAAATGGTCAACAAGCGAACAGGTTTTAGCTTAGAAACAGCCGGCGCCGTAAAACTTATCACTTCACAGTCTGATAATTCTTTGCAAAAAGCGGGATTTTGGTTGAATGCTAATTACTATATGTCCGACAAAGATGCCGCAACCATAACCGCTCGATATATGTACAATACTACTGACATCACCTCTACCAACACCGACCTTGGAATTAGTTATATTAGACAGGAAAAAGAATTTAATATTTCTATAGAAGCGATGATGCGTTGGTATAGATCTGAAATTCCTGACCTCAACTATTTAGAACAGCCTATTACGAGATTGGAAAAAGATTTTACCTACCGCTTGGCCGCGCAAGTTTCGTACAGCATTGCCGAGGATATCAGTTTGAATCTAAGTTTGGGTAAACAATTTGAAGATGCAAGAATTAACGGTACTAGTATCTTTACAATTTTGGGTTTAAATTACTCTTTATTTCATCGTCAATTTGCGAAGTAATTAGAATGGAATTAGAGAAGATGGGAAATGCCATAAAACAGAAACTGATATATATTCACCATACCTACTTGAGAATATTCGGGTAAAATTCTTCTAAATTCATCAAACAGCAGTTAGGGAAAATTAATTCAAAAAAGTGTATGGTGGCAAACTGCTAGAAAATTACGCACATTAATTTATAAAAAAAAAGCCACCTCTCGGCGGCTTTAAATTCAAAAACTTATACGGCACTTCCTGGCGCCGTTGGCTCTTCTCCTCCTGCGGGATCAACATCGCCCCAGTCGCTATTTTGTTCTTCTAATTCTTCTTCAAGTTTTTCACGAGCTTTTTCATCGTCTTTACGGTCATCGTTAGATTGATTACTAAACTGAAAATCACCTTGTGATTTTTGGTAATCGCTAATTGGTTGATTTGAAATATTCATAGCTTTATGTTTTATAAGAATAATTTATTTTCTGAATTAATATTTGATAAAGATAGAATTACGACACTCGCTTGATTTTATACTTTTCGCATAATTGTTTGTGGAATTTATTGATTTCTAATTTTGAAAGCAACAAAACTAGTCTGCATTTAAATCGATAGTCTTCTTATAAATTGTTCCATCTAAGTATTATTATGATACTTTTGCGGAAAGTTATATTTCTGATCTGATGAAGCAAGTTCTACTGTTTTTTATAGCATTATTTTATTGTAATACGATTCAAAGTCAATGTTGGCGAATATTAGAATGCGGTGCAAACAATACAGTAGCGATTCATCAAAATGGAACTCTGTGGGCTTGGGGAACAAATTCGCAAGGTAATGTTGGCGACGGAACGACTACCAACAGAAGTATTCCTACACAAATTAGCTCCGCCACAAATTGGAAAGCAATATCTTCTGGACATGGACATAGCTTGGCCCTCAAAGAAGATGGAACTATATGGTCTTGGGGAGAGAGCGTGCACGGGGCCTTGGGTCTTGGAAATGCTACCGGAATTCTAGTGCCTACACAGATCGGAACAGAATCAAACTATGTTAGCATTTCCGCAGGAAGCTCAATATCATTTGCAATCAAAAGTGATGGAACATTATGGGGTTGGGGAGTAAATCTACATGGCAACGTTGGAGATGGAACTTTAACGCCAAAACTAATTCCCACAAAAGTAAACAACGATACAAATTGGAAAATCGTTAATTCTGGACAAAATTATACTGCAGCAATTAAAACCGATGGCACATTATGGACGTGGGGATCTTACAACAACCATGGTGAATTAGGGAATGGGACCACCTATTCTTCAAATTTTATTCCTACAAAGGTTGGCACAGATACCAATTGGGCAGCTGTTTCTACTGAATCTTCCGTTGGTATCGGACTAAAAACCAATGGTACAATATGGGGATGGGGTACCAACTCTTTTGGAATTCTTGGATTGCCAACGCAAGGCCCTTATTTATCGCCTGTCCAGCTTGGTAGCGATAGCGACTGGAAAATGGTTGATTGCGGAAACAACAAAAGTTTTTTTCTGAAAAATAATGGGACGCTTTGGGCAACCGGTGATCCTTTATTAGGTAATGGTACAACAAGCAATAGCCCAGTTATAATCCAGATTGGTACAGATTCCGATTGGAAAACCATCTCCTCACAGCTATTCCAGACCATTGGACTTAAAAATGATGGTACAGGATATGGGTGGGGATCCAATTATTTTGGTCAGATTGGAAATGGCTATTTTGATAATGTCACGATGGATGATCCAACTGATTATACTTTGCCTGTAAAAATTATTTGCCCCTGTCTTGAGGAGCAAACTCCTATTTTTTCTATTCCTACAAATTTGTGCAGCGGCGATGCTGCTCCTTTGTTGCCACTTATTTCCTCAAATGCAATTTCAGGAACTTGGAATCCTAGTACTATTAATAATTTTACAAGTGGTGATTATACTTTTACCCCAGATCCTACTGCATTTTCCTGTGCTAAAATCATAACTATTCCAATTTCAGTTGCAACTATCGAAACACCTACTTTTGGAACAATTCCTGCCACATTCTGCCAGTTTTCGATGCCAACGCAATTGCCAACGCAATCAACAAATGAAGTTCCAATCCTTGGTATTTGGAATCCTGAAAGCATTAATACAACTGTGGTAGGAGAAACAACCTATACATTTATTCCTAATGCGGGGCAATGTGTTACTGCGCAACCGATCCAAATAACTATCAATATAAACGAATCAATAGTTTCTGATTTTGCCGAAATTCCATCAATATGTGTAGGAGATGCCGCACCTATTTTACTGACTCAAGCGCCCAATGGCGTTCTGGGAGTTTGGACTCCAAATACAGTCAGTAATTCTACGAGTGGTGACTATATTTTTACTCCCACAACAAATTTATGTTACGCTACTCAAACTTTACACGTAGAAGTAAAATCTCAAAAGCAACCAAATTTCGCGGATTTGTCAGTTTGTTCAAATAATCCCACCATAACATTGCAACAAATCTCGCCAAATGGAATTTCTGGCAAGTGGACGCCTTCTACCATCAATTATAACGCTAGTGGCACCTATATTTTTACCCCAAATACTGGACAATGCGCAGGCAGTCAGACAATCACAATTTCTGTAGATCAGCCCGTGCTTGTTAACCTAACCTATACAATTAGCGACGCGTTTTCAGACAATCAAATCATTACAGTAATTCCTAGTCCTGCTGGAAATTACCTTTATAAATTGGACAATGGATCTTTTCAATCAAGTGCGATTTTCACAAATATTTCGACCGGATTTCACTCTGTCGAAGTTATGGATATCGATGGCTGTAGCGCTGTCACGGTCATTAAAGACATTCTAGCAATCAATTATCCCAAATTCTTTTCTCCAAATGGTGACGGTTATAATGACTCTTGGACCATCAAATATCTAGATAAAAAGACTACTAAACTTCGAATTTTTGATCGCTACGGTAAATTATTATTCGATGTGAAAAATCTAAATTATGGATGGGATGGCACTTATAACGGAAAATTAATGCCCGCAACAGATTATTGGTTCACAGTTGAATATTCTGAAGATAATATTTCAAAAATATTTAGATCTCACTTTTCACTCATTAGATAATTAGTTTTTTTTGGAGCTATTTCCTGCTGTCCACTATATCTTTCCTGCCCTAAAAAAGGGCAGGAAAGGATGCCGTTCCCATCAGGGCTAGGGCTTTTGGGGTATTATTCAAAACCATTTTTAAATATTAAATCTTACTATCATAAAGCAAAGATATTTGATCAAAATGCTGATTAAAGGTTTTCCAAAAAATGATATGCTGCCTAATTTTTAAATTCTACGTCTTCTGCCAATTAGTGCGAAAAGCTTGCGTCAATGAAGTTGCAGTTCAAGAGCTTTATTTAAACCAAAAATAAAAGAATAAAGTCAGCACGATCGAAAATATAATATTCAAACCCAAACCTGCTTTCATCATATCTTTCTGAGGAACAAATCCTGTCGAGAAGACCATTGCATTTGGAGGCGTTCCCACCGGCATCATAAATCCGTAGGAAGCGGCAATTGTAGCGGGAAGCACAAGAATCATCGGATTTATCTGCGACTCCACCGCCAAGGTATAAAGAAGCGGCAAAATCAAAGCAGCGCTAGCCGTATTGCTCATGAATTCGGTCATAATAATCGAACCAATTACAATTAGCCATAGAAATAAAATCAAAGGCATCTGCTCGCTCAGCGACATCACTCCACCTATCAGTACACTCCCAAGTCCAGTACTTTCCACCAAAAACCCGAGGGTTAATCCACCTCCAAATAGCAGCAAAATATCCCAACGCACCGAAGCTAAAATTTGTTCCCAACTCATGACTTTAAAAACAAAAAGCATCAAAACCGATAGGATTGCGACGAGTGAACTAAATCCCGACGGAACGCCCAATCGTGGCGCAAGAAAACCTTCAAAAACCCATAGTAAAACGGTAATAGCAAAAATCACAATTAGCGCCGTTCGATCTTTGCTTTTCCGACCTGGCAAAGGAACGGTGGGAATTAAAATGGTTCTATTGGGCTTGAAATACAAGGTCAAAACGATCACCATTATTGGGAAGCTTATTAAGAAAATTGGCACTCCATAGGTCAGCCACTCCGAAAAAGACAGTCCTAATACCGCAGCTCCAATTGCATTTGGCGGACTTGCAATCATGGTCACAATTCCCCCAATATTTGCTGCATACGCAATGCCTAACAGCAGAAACTTTGCTTCCGAAGTCGATTTTTTGCTATCTGTGATTGCCAACATTCCCAAGGCGAGCGGAATCATCATTGCCGCGGTCGAAGTATTGCTAACCCAGCAAGCGGTTAAGGAAGTTGCGAGCATTAATAAAATCGCAGATTTATAGAAATTTCCTTTCGCCAGCAACATTAGCTTATGTGCCAATAACATATCGAGGGAGTGCGCAGAGAGCGCGCCTGCCAACACAAATCCACCCATAAATAAGTAGATTACAGGATTAGAAAATTCGCCGAAAGCCGCTGCCGGCGTTGCAATGTTGAGTAATACTGCCATCACCGGAATCAGTAGTGCGGTCATCGACAAAGGAATTGCTTCAGATATCC
Organism: uncultured bacterium; assembly: GCA_965366055.1. Taxonomy (GTDB): domain Bacteria; phylum Bacteroidota; class Bacteroidia; order Flavobacteriales; family Flavobacteriaceae; genus Flavobacterium. The sequence goes on along the minus strand of CBDUDY010000066.1, from coordinate 270 downwards.
ATAAGCTCGCAGCTACCACCAAAATTGCGAAGGCACTATTAATTTTTGGCTCTTCGAATACTGGGAAAATTAATATTCCCACTAGTACCACCAACGAAAACACTAAGCCTTTCCAACGTAATTTTTCCTTCATAGCCGTCATCATCAATAATTACAACCTGTCAACATTCACGTAAAATCGAAATTTATATTTGTGGTTTTTGCGTAAAAAGTAATCTCAAAGAATAAATTTGATCATACCTAAAATAAAATATCAAAGTGTTTTACCTA
>CBDUDY010000065.1:0-11050 GCA_965366055.1 uncultured bacterium | reverse complement strand
TGGCTTTCGCCGAATTTATGCTGGATGTGTTAAGATGGGATTTGTCCACTTCTGACGTTATCAGTTTTCCCTGCAACTTTAACGAACGGCATCCTTTCAATAAAGAGCTTAAAGTTTTTCGCTCATATTTATCACATTTAATCGTGCCAAAAATCCAATATATTTGTCTTTTCTTAAGATTTCATTCAAAAAAGTTGTTGTAAATTTCAACTTCGCAAACTTTTAATTTTGATTTTTTAGATTATTCAATCATTTCGATTTTTTCTTCATTTCGATTCCAATAATCTTTAAATTTTTCAATCTTTAAATCTTTAAATTAAAAAAAATGAACTTCCTCGCCCATATCTTCTTATCGCAAAACATTGACAAAGTCAAAATCGGAAACTTTATAGCGGACTCTGTGCGAGGAAATAATTTTGGCGATTTCGATCCCGAAGTGCAAAAAGGAATTATTTTACACCGAAGTATCGATACTTTTACAGACGCTCATCCTATTTTTAGAATTGGAACCAAGCGACTGCACTCCCGTTATCATCATTATGCAGGCGTAATTCTCGACGTTTTTTACGATCATTTTCTAGCTCGAAATTGGTCACGATACAGTTCAATTCCACTTCAAGAACACAATCATCAATTTTACGATTTGCTAGAAAAAAATCTCGATTGGATGCCAGAACGAATTGAAAAGATTTTGCCAATAATGAGAAGTCAAGATTGGCTGACTACTTACGCGACAATCGGCGGACTTTCTGAAATATTATTTCAAATGGATAGGCGAACAAAACTAGTCTCGAAAATGCAGTTTGCTCCTGAAGAATTAGAAGAATTTTACGACGAATATGAAGCAGAATTCTTTGAGTTTTTTGAGGAATTACGAAAATTTGTGGACCAAAAATGGATCGAAATTAACGCTGAGTAAGATAATTTAGTTTTTGAAAGAATTGACTGTAGTTTCTCACCGACTTTCAACAAGTTGCGTTCATTCTTTAACATATTCTTAGAAATTTGCCCCTTATAAATAGTTCATTAAAGAAGTATCTTTGTACTTTCAAAATTTTCTATGCAAGACACCACAAATACTATAGATGTACAAGGCGCTCGCGTCCACAATCTAAAAAATATTGATGTTTCTATTCCTCGAGAACAGCTTGTAGTTATTACAGGACTTTCGGGATCAGGAAAATCTTCACTCGCTTTTGATACCATTTATGCCGAAGGACAACGTCGTTATGTCGAGACTTTCTCTGCCTACGCACGTCAGTTTTTGGGCGGATTAGAACGTCCAGATGTTGACAAAATCGATGGACTTTCGCCAGTTATTGCAATTGAGCAAAAAACTACCAGTAAAAGTCCACGATCGACGGTTGGAACAATTACCGAAATTTACGATTTCTTACGTTTATTATATGCTCGTGCCAGCGACGCTCACAGTTATGTAACCGGCGAAAAAATGGTTAGTTATAACGATGAGCAGATTAAATCGCTGATTATCGAAAATTTCAAAGGCAAAAGAATCAATATTCTTGCTCCAATTATTAGAGCTCGTAAAGGACATTACGGCGAACTTTTCGCTCAGATTGCCAAACAAGGATATCTAAAAGTGAGAGTTAATGGCGCTATCCGCGAAATTACTCCGGGAATGAAACTCGATCGCTACAAAACGCACGATATCGAAATTGTGATCGATAGAATGGTCATTGACGAAACTCCCGAAAACGCAAAACGACTTGAAGAAAGCATTAATACTGCGATGCATCGAGGCGAAAATGTGTTGATGATTCTAGATCAGGATACAGACGAGATTCGTTATTTCAGTAGAAATTTGATGTGTCCGACTTCGGGAATATCGTATCAGAATCCAGAACCAAACAACTTCTCTTTCAACAGTCCGAAAGGTGCTTGTCCACATTGTAATGGTTTGGGAACGGTCAATGAAATTAATCTCCAAAAGATAATGCCAAATCCAGCCTTGAGCATAAACAAAGGAGGATTTGCGCCATTAGGTGAATATAAAAGTTCTTGGATTTTTAAGCAATTGGAAACTATTGGAGAGAAATTCGAATTCAAATTGACCGATGCTATTTCAAAAATTCCCTCGGATGCACTTGATATGATTTTGTTTGGCGGAAAAGAAAAATTCTCTGTAGAATCCAAAACTTTGGGAATTACCAAAGAATATAAAATCGAATTTGAAGGGATTTCAAATTTCATCAAAAATCAGTATGAAACGGCCGATTCTACCAGCATCCGAAGATGGGCAAAAGATTTTATGGATGTTGTTCCTTGTCCAGAATGCCACGGAACGAGATTACAGAAAGAGTCACTTTATTTTAAAATAAATGGTTTAAATATTTCGGAATTATCCGATATGGATATTTCTGATCTTACCGCTTGGTTTGCAGATTTGACAGACCATTTAACCGATAAGCAGAAAAGCATTGCGTCCGAAGTCGTAAAAGAAATTAAGGACAGATTAGCATTTTTGATGAATGTTGGTCTTGATTACCTCGCACTTTCTCGTGGAAGTAAAACACTTTCGGGAGGAGAAGCGCAACGTATTAGACTTGCAACCCAAATTGGTTCACAATTGGTTGGAGTTTTATATATTCTAGATGAGCCAAGTATTGGTTTGCATCAAAGAGATAATGAGAAACTGATTCACTCGCTTGAAAATCTACGTGATATTGGGAATTCAGTATTAGTGGTCGAACACGACAAAGATATGATTCTGCGTGCCGATTATGTGATTGATATTGGTCCTGCAGCGGGAAAATTTGGTGGACAAATTGTAAGCCAAGGAACGCCAGCGCAACTTCTCGAAGAACATACTACAACTGCGAAATATCTAAACGGTGAGTTGGAAATTGAAGTTCCAAAAGAGCGACGCAAAGGAAATGGAAATTTCTTAAAACTGACCGGAGCAACTGGAAACAACTTGAAAAATGTAAGTATCAGTTTGCCTTTGGGAACCTTGATTTGCGTAACGGGAGTTTCTGGAAGTGGAAAATCGACTTTAATTAACGGAACTCTTTATCCAATTTTGAATGCTTATTACTTTAATGGAGTAAAAAAACCGCAACCTTACAAAAAGATTGAAGGTTTGGAATTCCTTGACAAAGTAATCGAAATTGATCAGACCCCAATTGGAAGAACGCCACGCTCGAATCCAGCAACTTATACCGACGTCTTTACCGAAGTCCGCAATTTATTTGCAATGACTTCCGAAAGTATGATTCGCGGCTACAAAGCCGGAAGATTTAGCTTTAACGTGAAAGGTGGAAGATGCGAAACTTGCCAAGGATCTGGAGTTCGAACAATCGAAATGAACTTCCTGCCTGACGTTTATGTTGAATGTGAAACCTGCTACGGAAAGCGTTTTAATAGAGAAACTTTGGAAATCCGATACCGTGGAAAAAACGTATCTGATATTTTGAATATGACCGTTGACGAAGCGGTAGAATTTTTCGAGAATATTCCGAAGATTTATAGAAAAGTCAAAACGATTCAGGATGTTGGTCTTGGATATATTACTTTGGGTCAGCAGAGTACGACACTTTCGGGTGGCGAAGCGCAGCGAATTAAGTTGGCATCTGAACTTTCAAAGAAAGATACTGGAAATACAATTTATATACTTGATGAACCTACAACAGGTTTGCATTTTGAAGATATTAGAATTTTAATGCAGGTAATTGAAAGACTTGTAAATAGAGGTAATACGATCTTGATCATCGAACATAATATGGACGTTATCAAACTTGCCGATTATATAATTGATGTTGGATACGAAGGTGGACAAAAAGGTGGTCAAATTATCGCGAAAGGAACACCTGAACAAGTTGCCAAAGTGAAAAAGAGTTATACTGCAGAGTTCTTGAAAAAAGAATTGGCCTAGGAATAGTGAAAGTGCTGAAAGTTGTACTATTTTTAGCCCTGATTGACGTGAAAATCCCGCAGGTAAGAATGCTATTTTTTCTTGACACAATAGAGCGACCAAAGGAAGCTCCTATTGTGACTTAGAAAAAAAGCATTGTGCCGAGGAATTGCAACAAAAAGCAGGATTAGCTCCAAAAAAATAAAAAAATACTAGAAAAAAGATGAGATTAGAAGATTTTGATAATGATGAAGATAAGGTTATTCAGGACCGAATGAAGCAAAAAACCTGGAATGAGATTCGTACCAATGATTCTTGGGCGATTTTTAAAATTATGGCCGAATTTGTAAACGGATATGAGACAATGGGTCGAATTGGACCTTGCGTAAGTATCTTTGGATCTGCGCGAACTAAGCCAACTGATCCTTATTACATACTGGCCGAAAAGATTGCATACGATATTAGTAAAGCGGGTTACGGAGTGATTACAGGCGGTGGACCGGGGATTATGGAAGCTGGAAATAAAGGAGCAAATCGCGGTGGTGGAACTTCGGTAGGATTGAATATTGAATTGCCGTTTGAGCAGCATTTTAATCCGTATATCGATAAAGATAAAAACTTGAATTTTGACTATTTCTTTGTTAGAAAAGTGATGTTTGTCAAGTATTCGCAAGGGTTTGTAATAATGCCTGGAGGTTTTGGAACGCTAGACGAAATGTTTGAAGCAATTACCTTAATACAGACCAAAAAAGTTGCGAAATTCCCGATAATCCTTGTTGGCAGCGACTATTGGAGCGGATTAATGGATTGGATTGAGCAGGTTTTGAGCACAAAATATATGAATGTTAGTCCGGAAGATTTAGATTTGATAAAAATCGTTGATTCGGCCGAAGAAGTTGTGGATGTTTTGGATAAGTTTTATAAGAAATATACACTTAGTCCCAACTTTTAATAAGATCAGAAAGACTGCATCCAAGGTGCAGTTTTTTTTTGCTTATAAATTGTAATCATTATTTTTAATACTCGCGATTCTTGAAATTTAACTTTCGATTTCTTAGTGTAACTTTTCTGCTTTTTCAGGCGGGTTACGTCTCTGCACAACATAATATGCAGATTGATGCCAAGTTGAATGTGGAAACTAATACTTTTCAAGTAAATCAAAAGATTATTTATAAAAATCAGAGTTCGGATACGTTACAAAACATAATTCTTAATGATTGGAATAACGCATATTCATCTAAAAACACACCACTTGCGGGCAGATTTTCGGATGAATTTGTAAAAACTTTTCATATTGCAAAAGCGAAAGATCGTGGCTTTACGAACATTGAAAAAGTAAGTAGCGTTGAAAATCTTCTTCTTTGGAATCGCGTTGAAAATCAGGTGGATTTACTTTCGGTTGAATTAAAAAATCCACTATTACCTGGAGAAGAAATCGAAATAGACTTAGTTTATTCGGTTAAAATGCCAAACGCTAGATTTACCAAATACGGTTACGACGACGAAGGCAACTATGCAATTCGGAACGCTTTTTTATGGCCTGCATTGCGCGAAAATCATCACTTTTTACGCTCTAGTAACCTGAACCTTGACGATGCGGCAAATGCGTTATGCAACATCAATTTCAAGATACAAACGGATCTTCAAAAGACTATTACGAGTGATTTAGATGTCGTGAATGTTCAAGATTCCTTACTGTTTTCTAAATCTTTTAAAGGCGAAAATCGATATGATTTCAGTTTGTATATTGAAAACAAAAGTGATTTTCTGAGTTTTAAAAATAAGGATATTGAAGTTCTAAACAATATTCATTCGAAAAATGTCGATGATATCCGGAAAGCAATTATCGTTGATAGAGTTGTACAATTTGCAAAGGAAAAAATTGGCGATTACCCCTACTCTGTAATGACGATTTCGCAAGTTGATTATGAGCGAAATCCTTTCTATGGTTTTAATCAATTACCCTCATTTTTAAAACCTTTCACAGAGGATTTTGATTATGAGATTAAGATTCTAAAAACATATTTGAACGCTTATTTAAAGAATTCGCTTCCGCTAAATAAACGCAAGGATAACTGGATTTACGACGGAATTACTACTTTCTATTTGATGGAGTATTTGCAGCATTATTATCCAGAAGCAAAAATGCTCGGAAAGGTTGCAGATTATCGAATTTTGAATAGCTTTCATTTAGCTCATATTAAATTTAACGAGCAGTTTTCATATTTCTATATGTTGATGGCTCGAAAAAACCTCGATCAACCAATTGGAGATCCAAAGAATTCTTTGATAAAATTCAACGAACAGATTGCTGGAAAATATCGTGCAGGTTTGAGTTTTGAATATTTGGACGATTATCTCGGAAATGATATTTTGGACAATAGTGTAAAAACTTTCTTTGAAAAAAATAAAGTTCAAACTACTTTAAAGGAACCGTTTGAAGAACTTTTGCGAAAAAATAGTACGGCAAACATCGAATGGTTTTTTGATGATATTATTAATTCTCGAAGAGTAATTGATTATAAGTTTGGAAATCTTACCAAAGACCAAGATTTTGTGTATTTCGACCTTAAGAATAAAACCGGTACAAATGTCCCTATTCCTGTTTATGGATTGAAAGATAATCAAGTCGTTTTCAAGAAATGGCTTGACGAAACTTCTACGATTAGCGCTTACAAATTGCCACGAATGGATGCTGACAAACTCGTGATCAACTATGAAAATGTTGTTCCGGAGATGAACTTGCGCAACAACTGGAAATCTTTGAAGGATTATAATATCGGCAATCGACCAATAAAATTTACTTTGATGAAGGACTTGGAAGATCCTTACTACAATCAAATTTTGTATGTGCCAACAATCACTTACAACTTATACGACGGATTGATTCCAGGATTTCGTTTTCACAATAAAACCATACTTGACAAGCCTTTTATTTACGATATCAATCCTGCATTTTCTACAAAACAAGGAACAATTAGTGGAAGTTTTTCGCTTGCGGTGAATCAGAATTATAGGAATTCAGCCTTGTATAATATGCGCTATTCGGTGAGTGGAAATTATTTTCATTACGCGCCTGATGCCAGTTATTTAAGATTGAATCCGTTAGTAATGATGAGAATTAGAACCTCTGATTTTCGAGATAATGAGCAACAAGCGGTAATGTTGCGACAAGTAATAGTTAGTAGAGAGCAGTCAACTTACGTGGAGAATGATCCGGAAGCTATGAATTATTCGGTTTCTAATGCCAAGTATTATTTTTCAGACTCAGAAGCAACGAAAGCTTTCGGATTTGTCTCAGAATTACAATATTCAGAAAAATTCGGAAAAGGAATCGTTCAGGCGAGTTATCGAAAACTTTTCGAAAACAATACGCAAATTGACTTGAGATTTTATGCTGGAGTTTTTGCTTTTAACAACACACAGTCAGACTTTTTCAATTTTGCATTAGACCGACCTACAGATTACCTTTTTGACTATAATTATTACGGAAGATCTGAAACAACAGGGCTTTTTTCGCAACAATTAATTCTCGCCGAAGGTGGATTCAAATCTAAATTTGAAGATCAGTTTGCCAATCAATGGATGACTACTTTGAATTTCGGAGTCAATGTATGGAATTGGATTGAAGTGTATGGCGATGTGGGATTGTTGAAGAACAAAGGTTCTAATGAGCGTTTCGTCTTTGATAGCGGCGTTCGGCTGAATTTGGTCCAAGATTATTTTGAACTTTATTTTCCAATTGTATCTTCAAATGGTTGGGAGATTGCGCAAGATCGCTATGATCAAAAGATTAGGTTTATAGTGACATTAAATCCAAAAATCCTATTAAATCTTTTCAATCGAAAATGGCTTTAATGCAATTGATCTAATTCAAACTTTGAAGAATTTTCGATATATCCCATTTTTTACAAACAATCTTTCTGAAAAATATCCTCTTAATTATCGATTCATCAAAATAGCGCTTATTTTAATTTAAAATGTTATTATGAAATTAATGAGTTTTTCTTTAAATTTGTTTCCGAATTTGATACCCTCATTATATGACACAAGCACAGACTAACGCAGCGCTTTCTTTTGAAGACTTTAAAAAAGAAGTTATTGGAGACTATAAAATAGCTTCGATAAGTAGAGAATGTAGTCTTCTTGGAAGACGTGAAGTTCTTACAGGAAAGGCAAAGTTTGGGATTTTTGGCGATGGTAAAGAAGTACCGCAGCTAGCAATGGCAAAGGCTTTTAAGAATGGAGATTTCCGTTCTGGATACTACCGCGATCAGACTTTTATGATGGCTATTGGACAACTTAATATCGAGCAGTTCTTTGCAGGTTTATTTGGACATTCAGATATCGCTCACGATCCAATGTCTGGCGGTCGTCAGATGGGTGGACACTTCGCAACTCACAGTTTAAACGAAGATGGAAGTTGGAAAAATCTAACACAGCAAAAAAATTCAAGTGCGGACATCTCTCCTACTGCAGGACAAATGCCACGTTTACTTGGACTTGCGCAAGCATCAAAAATATACAGAAATTTACCAAATATCGACGCAACTAATTTTAGCGAAAGCGGAAATGAAATTGCTTGGGGTACAATTGGAAACGCAAGTACTTCTGAAGGTTTGTTTTTTGAAACAATCAACGGAGCTGGAGTTTTGCAAGTACCAATGGTAATGAGTGTTTGGGATGATGAATACGGAATTTCGGTTCACGCAAAATACCAGACTACCAAAGAAAGCATTTCGGAAATTTTGAAAGGTTTCCAAAGAGACGAAGATAATAAAGGGTACGAAATCTTTAAAGTAAAAGGTTGGGATTATCCTGAACTGATTTCAGTTTACGAAAAAGCAGCAAAAATTGCTAGAGAAGAACACGTACCAGTTTTGATTCACGTTACCGAAGTTACTCAGCCGCAAGGACACTCAACTTCAGGATCGCACGAACGTTATAAAAATGCCGACAGACTTACTTGGGAAGGTGATTTTGACTGTGTGAAGAAAATGAAAGAATGGATGGTTTCTTCGGGAATCGCTACTCAAGAAGAGCTTGACACAATTGATGCTGAGGCAAAAAAGGAAGTTCTAGAAGGTAAAAAAGCTGCTTGGATTGCATTTACTAAACCAATGCAAGATGAAAGAGCTGAATTAATTTCAGTTCTTGCAAAACTTGGAGCGAATGAAAAAGTAGCTGCTTATATTTCAGATTTAAAATCAATCAAAGAACCAATTCGCAAAGATATTTTGAGTACAGCACGTAAAGTTTTACGTCTTGTAATCAAAGATGGTGCTCACGCGGAATTGTCTTCTTGGATTCAGAATTATACCGAGAAAATTCAGCCGAAATTTAGCGCACACTTATTTTCAGATTCAGCAAAGAATGTATTTTCAGTAGAGGAAGTACTTCCTACTTACAACGAAGATTCGCAAGATGTTGATGGACGAGTAGTAATTCGTGAAAACTTCGATTCTATTTTCGCAAAATATCCAGAGACTTTAATTTTTGGAGAAGATGCTGGAAATATCGGAGATGTTAATCAAGGATTAGAAGGTCTTCAAGAGAAATACGGTGAACTGCGCGTTGCAGATGCTGGAATTCGTGAAGCTACTATTCTTGGTCAAGGAATTGGAATGGCAATGAGAGGTTTGCGCCCAATTGCAGAAATTCAATATCTTGATTATTTGCTTTATGCCATCCAAATTATGAGTGATGATCTTGCAACTTTGCAATACAGAACTTGTGGAAAACAAAAAGCGCCGCTAATTATTCGTACTCGTGGTCACAGACTTGAAGGAATCTGGCATTCAGGTTCGCCAATGGGAATGATTATCAATGCTATTCGTGGAATTCACGTTTTAGTACCACGTAATATGACCAAAGCAGCAGGTTTTTACAATACATTACTTCAAACTGACGAGCCAGCATTGGTTATCGAATGTTTGAATGGATATAGACTTAAAGAAAAAATGCCAACAAATATTGGGGAATTCAAAACACCAATTGGAGTTGTCGAAACTTTGACCAAAGGAACAGATATTACACTTGTTACTTACGGATCTACAGTAAGAATCGTGGAGCAAGCAGTAAAAGAACTTCAAGAAGTTGGAATTTCTTGTGAACTAATTGACGTTCAGTCATTGTTACCTTTTGATATTAATCACGATATCGCAAAAAGCGTTTCTAAAACAAATAGACTTTTAGTTATTGACGAAGATGTTCCAGGAGGAGCTTCGGCTTACATTCTTCAAAAAGTTGTTGATGAGCAAAATGCGTACAAACATTTGGATAGCAAACCAGAAGCTTTAGCATCAAAAGCACACAGACCATCATACGGAACTGACGGAGATTATTTCTCAAAACCTTCGGTAGAAGATGTTTACGAGAAAGTTTATGCGATGATGCACGAAACAGATCCAGCAAAATATCCAAGTTTATTCTAAGATATTTTCAATATATCAAAAGCCAAAGATTCGTCTTTGGCTTTTTTGTTTTAAATTGTCACAGTTTTAAAATTTAAAGGAAAGAAAAATTGATTGCAAAAGATAGAAAGAATTTAATATCCGAAGTACTTCTAGAAAGCGTAGATGCTAAAAAAGTCCAGTTAAAAAAAGGCGACATTTTGTTTCGAGAAGGACAAACCTCTAATTTTTATTATCAGGTTATTTCTGGCGAAATTAAGATGAACAATTTCAATGATGAAGGAAAGGAATTTATTCAAGGAATTTTCACCGCCGGAAGCAGTTTTGGCGAACCTCCACTTCTATGCGATCTTACCTATCCCGCAAATGCAGAAGCGATGACTGATGCCGAACTTTATACCGTAGAGAAAAAAGCGTTTTTTAAATTGCTTCTAGAAAATCCTGAAGTGAATTTGAGCATTTCTCAATATTTAGCCGAAAGGCTTTACTATAAATCTATGATGGCTACTGAAATTTCCACGCAGGAGCCAGAGCACAGAATATTAAAGTTAATAGATTACTTAAAGTTACAAGTCAGTCATTCTACAGAAAGTAGATATAGAGTTGAACTTACGCGTCAGCAGATTGCTGATTTAACGGGATTGAGGGTGGAAACGGTAATACGTGCCGTAAAATCTTTAGAACGTAAAAATGAACTGCAGATAGAAGACAGAAAAATATTCAGATAGATTTGTCTTTTTTTGCTATTTATGATTGAACTCATAAA
>CBDUDY010000064.1:0-11066 GCA_965366055.1 uncultured bacterium | reverse complement strand
GAACGAACCAAAGCATCAATAAGTGAAGTTCTTTTGCTGATATTTTTGATGTATTCATTTTCAAGTTATTTGAATCCCTTGGAAATGTACCTGCTTTAGTTCGAAAATGGCAAATGTTATATCTCTCTGTGCTTTATGAACCATCCGCGAACAGCATTTTTTACAACTTAAGAAATAATATTATTTACAATAGAATTGGAAAAGTGAAGGATAAAGCTAAGAATCTGAGCATCGTAAGATCATTATTCAGATCCTCTTTATAAATTCTGTATTGGGTATATTTAATTCAAAGCTATTTTTATTAACAGAAATAATAGCGCTATTCATGTTATTATTGGAGGAAGCGATGATGAAGGTTTAAAAATTTAGACTATTTATGATTTGGCTTTGCTTAGTGAAATGGTTATTTTTATTCTTTCACGTAAATATGCAGTTGCTAAATCTGATATATTATAATATTTTGCCTGATCTTAAATTAAATAGGAATTGTGAAGTAAATTATTATATTTTAGCAAATTAATATTTAAAAATTATGAAAAAGCTTTCTATTTTAGTTTTGGCCTTAACATTTGGTTTATTTTCTTGTTCGTCAGATGACAATAATAACTCAAATCCTGATTCAGATATTCCTCAATTTGCGATGACCGCAAAGATTAATGGAAGTAATTTTCAAGCAAATAATCCCTTCGGGACAAATGCTGTTTCATCTACAAATATTTATAGCCATTTTCCAAAAGCTAATTTTGTAATGCTTCAAGCAAGACAAGGTGGAATCTTGGGAAATCCAGAGATAAATATTTGGCTAAAAAAATCGCAAATAGTGGTTGGAACATATACACTTGGACCAGAAACTTTTGACGAAAACCAATCGCACCATATTGACTTAACAGATAATACGAATAACATCAGCGAAAACACCAAAAATGGTGTGCTAATAATTTCAGAAGTAAATACAACCACAAAAATTGTAAGAGGAACTTTTCAATTTTCTACTGTAGAGAACGTAGAAAATACGAGCGCACCTATTGATTTTGTAGTGACAGATGGCAAATTTAGATACACTTACGAGTAGCAGTTGATTATGTCCTAAAAATAATTGCAAAGAAAAAGGTGGCAATCAGTATGATTACCACCTTTTTGTTTTTAAGTGAATCTTGATTATGCTTCGGCAGCCTCAAAATTAATATCGTTATAAGCTGCTTCAGTCAAAGTTTTATCTGCTTTCTTCTCTTCTTCGAGAGTTACATGCAGCAATTTACCTGCTTCGATTTCGCCTAATGTTTTTGCAAAGGCACACAAAGTACCATAAGTTGCAATTTCATAATGTTCAATTTTTTGTGATGCAGCAATTATACCAGCATCACGAACAGCTCCAGGCTCAGTTTCTTCAAGAATTTCTTCCCCTTCTTTGATTAGCCCTGCCATCGCCTCACATTTTTTCGCGACCGCTTTTTCACCAATCATTTCAAATACTTTTTCTAGCCTCATGATCTGATTTTCTGTCTCAATCAAATGTCCGTCAAGTGCTTCAATAAGCTTCTTCGTAGTGGCGTTTTTAGACATTTTTGGGAGAGCTTTAGTAAGCGCTTTTTCTGCCCAGTAAATATCTTTTAATGCATCTACAAAAAATTCACGCAAGTCTTCCGCCGCACTTCTTTTTGCTTTTACTTCTTTTCCCGCTGTTGGTTTTGCAGCAGTTTTAGTTGCTGCCTTGTCAGCAGTTTTACTAGTTGTTTTGTCAGCAGTTTTACTCGTAGTTTTTGCTGATGTTTTTTTGTCCGTGGCCTTTTCGTCCTTCTTATCTGTACTTTTCATAATAGTTGTTTTTTTTGGTGGTATAAAATTATAGTGGTAGGCAGCAAAAACTATTATAAGATTTTTTTCAAAATTTACGATACCTTCATTTTCTTGCGACTTTCCTTATTAATTTATTGTAATTAAATATTTAATAAGAATTTATAATTCAAATATCAATTTGAAAAAGGAAATTACTAAACCATTAATTTCACTTTAATTCAAAAGCTATGGATTGATTCTTCTGACCTTAATTGAATTGATTTGAATCAAGTGATAAACAGAAAATTTCATGCAAGTAGTGAACAATTTGGATGGATGCTGAGTTATTCTTTAGACGACTATAGGTCGTGCGGAGAAATGAATAATGTCCTTATAGAAAATCCACCTCAAAACTTGGTATATTTCTACAAAAAATAACCGTTAATCCTTTCTAACAATGGCTACCTTACCTCGAAATCTGAGCAGACATTTAAATAGTAACTAATGAAAAAAATTACAATAATTTTCGCAATTTTATTTTGCAACTATGCGCACTCGCAAGTCATAGATAACTTAAATACTGCAACTACTGAAATTATAAATCCAAAAGGGCAATGGTTTTTTGGAGCCGAAATAGGAGTGAACACTATCACTTCAATCAAACCCGATCATACAAATTCCTTGCAAGGAGGAATTCTTGCGGAGTATTATTTTGCAAAACATTGGAGTGTTGATGCAAGGTTGAAATACTTTACTACTGGTGTTTCTAATAAATTTGATTATAAAAAAGGCGTTTTTATGGGCGCAGTAATTGCGCTACCCATCAATATTAATTGGGATTACCGCATCTACAAAAACTTGAGTGGAACATTAAAAGCGGGAATCTCATTAAATCAGGAAGTTAAGAGTGATTATTATTATCCGGCATCTGAGAGCACAGATTTTTCAACTTTTTATGCAAGTTTTAATCCCGGTTTTGGTCTAAACTATTTTATTTCTCCCAGTACTGCGATTTATTTGAATTATGAGGTGTATGTATTAGGAAGTGACAGAGATAATGCAGATTGGTTGCAAATACTTCCAAATTCACCAAATAATAATTTATTTAATGTTGGAATAAAGTATAATTTTAGAAAATTTGATTCTTCGAAATAAAGTAAAATCAGGCAAAATACTGCTTTAAAAATTTACTTTTATAAGGAATAAAATAAAAAGAATATGGAATTGAACGCAAGAATTGTAACCGAAAAATTAGCGGAAACAAAAGCTTTCTTTACTTCTGTATTAGGCTTCGAAGTGAACTTCGAAAATGATTTTTATCTGATGATGCACACGCAAAACAAATAATTTAAAGTTTGCTTTTTACTACCTAATCTCGCTAGTCAACAGCAGTTATTTCGCAATCCTTTTAAAGGGCAGGGAATGTGTTTGACAATTGATGTGAGCAATGTCGATAAGATTTACCAAGATTTAAAGGATAGAAAAATCGATATTATAATTGATATTCGAGATGCCCCGTGGAGCGACAGATATTTTGCGATTCAAGATCCGAACGGAATTGAAATTGACATTGTAAAATATTCCGAACAGGGGTGATCATCGAGCTAGAGCAGAAGTGCTAAAAGGCATTATTAAAAATAATATCGTTAAAATTTTTACGATATAGTAGTTTTGATTTTGTAAAAAATATATTTGTTAATTCATAAATTAGACACTTTTGTCTTTTACATAAAAACCGAAAGATTTAGGATATGGATACGGATAAATTTATTTTCTGCCTCGAAGGAGTTTCAGATGTTGATACTGTTACCACCACCGAAGTCGTAAGAACTTTAGAACTAATCGCATTACAGGAAGGGATTTCGAGTATTTATAAAGCCTGCGATACCATCGAAGGATTGGAAGAAAGTTTGGGCACTTTACTTTATGACGACCACGATTTTAAAGATTATGAAATTATTTATCTTGTAATGCCCGGCGAACCCAACAATATTTGTCTAAATGATTACTATTACAGTTTTGAGGAAATAGCCGAACTTTTTGAAGGCAAGATGAAGGGAAAAGTAATTCACTTTGCAAACAAGAAAATATTGGATTTGACCGCGGAGGAATCTCAGTATTTTCTAGATGTGACGGGAGCAAAAGCCGTTTCTGGCTACGGATCATCTTATAATTCTATAGCAAGTACTAGCACAATCGATCGAGCTTTTTTTTCTCTATATCAAGAAAATGATGACTTGAAGGAAGTAGTAGAAGAATTGTTTCAAAAACATTATAATCTGTGCAAGTTGCTTGATTTTAGATTGTACTATTAACTTGTGACAACTGCCGCTAACAAGGTCTATAATTAAGTAACAACGCAGTTGCAATTTCGAAATGAATCAGCAAAACAATCTCAAGTTTTAAATCTCTAATTCCTATAAATTTCCTAAAATTAAAATTGTAGGAAGTTAATTTTCCAAATTATTTTTTATCTTGAAGTTCCAATATAAAAAATCTACTATTGAATTTAATACAACTTTTTAAGCGTCTTCGATTCTTTGTAAAACCATATAATAAATGGGTAATGGTCACGCTATTTCTAACGTTGATCGGATCGTTTATGGCGCAGGTGAACGCTTATGTTTTGCGATATACAGTTGATGAACTTACAATGCTAAAAGAAGGAAATAAGTTGATTCAAAACGGCTTAAACCTCCTAATTATCATTTCTGTTATATTACTTACGAAAGAATTACTGTATGCTTTAATACAGTATGGCCAAAAATTCTTTGGAGAGAAACTACGAATTTATGTCACACGAGATATTTCTCAATTAATTGTGGAAAGGATTTTAACCTATCGTATGGCTTTTTATACTTCCTCAGAGAATGAAAGTGGAAAATTACAAACGAGAATAGATTTGGGTGTTTCGAGTTTGACGAGACTTGTGAGAAACTTATTTATCGATATTTTTCCGCTATTTGCAAATGCAATTATTGCATTGATTGCTATGTTTATAGCCAATATTTACGTTGGATTGGTAAGTATTACAATTATTCCAATTTACTTCTATGTGAGTGCGCGTCAGGCCAAAAGATTAGGCGGTTTCCGACGAAGTATGCGAGATTATAGAGAGTCTAAAAATAATAGAATAATTGGATTAATCGAATCCATAACAGTTATCAAGTCCTTTAATAGAGAAGATTCCGAAGCAGGAAGACACGAAAAGATTCAGTTTGATATGACCGAAAATCAGATGAAAACCCGACAAATAAGTTTTTTATTTGATGGATTAAAATCTTTTTTGGAACAGTTTGGATTAGTTGCTATCATCATCTTGACGGTTTATTTAGTTTTAAATGGCAGTATGACTGTTGGAGCAATTATGTTTCACGTGATGTTATTTGGTAATGTTTCGGCACCAATTCGACAACTTCAAAGAATTTATGACGAGGTGAACGACGCAATTATTTACTCTGAAGGCTTTTTTGAAATACTGGATGCTGAAAATCAAAAGGAACCGAGCGGCACATATATTCCAGAAAAAGTGATAGGAAACTTTAGTGTAAAAGACGTCGAATTCACTTATCCTAATGGCGTTCACGCATTAAATGATGTTTCATTTACTATTCCTGCTAATACTATTACCGCACTTGTTGGTTTGAGTGGAGCAGGGAAAAGTACGCTAGTCAATCTCTTCGATAAATTCTACGAACCGAGTTCTGGACATATTTTTTTGGATGGTGTAGATTTGCATAAGTTTGACACGCAATGGCTTCGAGACAATATCGGATTGGTGCTGCAACGAAATCACATTTTTAATGATACTATTCTGGAGAATATAAAATATGGAAATCAAGAAGCCACGAGAGACGAAATTGTCGAAGCAGCCAAGAAAGCCTACATTCATGAACAGATTATGGATTTGCCAAAAGGATACGATTCCAAAGCAGATTCACTTTCCGGAGGACAGCAACAACGTATATCCATTGCGAGATTATTTTTGAAAAACCCACCCATAATTATTCTTGACGAACCAACGGCGAGTCTAGATGCAATTGCAACTCAGGAAATTAAGAAAAGTCTTGACGCAATAAAAAAAGATAGAACCGTAATCATTATTTCACATAGCATTTCGCAGATCATCGATGCGGAAAATATTGTAGTATTAAAACAAGGTACCGTTATAGAACAAGGCAGTCATGATGAATTATACAAAAACGAAAGTACGTATTATGAGATTTTTAATGCTTTGGCAAATAGTTTAAATATTGAGAAAATTTCCGAGACGATTAGATAAGATGGAGTATTTAAAAATAAAGATCATGCCTGTGAACGTCGCAATTGCGACTTTTGCAATCCTTATTAATAGACACCTCATTTATATATAAAATACTAGCGTCCCAATTATTGTAGCTGTTAAAACCTCTGTAATTAATCGCGTCAATGCGAGGAATGAAGTAATGAACCATTATTCACGCGTGAATTAAACAAATATTAGCCATTTAAGAACTAATTCTCTTGTATTGCGTTTAAAGTGCGGGATTAGCGCTAAATCTGTTTGACAAAGACATTAAAAATAACGCGATCCATTGCGAGAAGCGAACGAATCGAATCAATAATACTGCAAGTCCAAAAAAAAATGTGCAGACCATAAGCCTGCACATTTTATAAAAATATTTAATTTGGATTTTACACCGGCAAATCGCTGGCCCTTTCCATACGATCCCAATTTCTGTGTTTCGCAATCGCGTCTACAAATTTCTGTGCATCCGCATTGATCAAAATCGCTTTGTCATCTTTAAAATCAGAAACAAATGTCTTGTTCAGCATATCTTCACCTTCCTTGTCTGCAGCAATTGCCTTGCAATGTTTCAGCGCTTCATTAATGAATTTTACATATTTCTTTTCCCCTTTCAAACCATCTATTGATTTCTGACCGCCAGGAATATAAATTGCATCGTAAAGCACACTTTCGGTAGTAGAAATTGAAGCATCTACAGGTACAGACTTGCCAGAATCAGAAATGATACTACCACCGTGCGGAGCAACTACTTTGAACATTGCATGTTTACTTTTTAGCAGTAAACTCATCTTTTCAAAATCAGAATTCGAGAAGCCATCTGCCATCAAAAACGCAATTTTACGTGTAGCAATTGTATCAAATTTGGACTTCTCTTGGCTTAAAGCTGGAGATTTATCCAAATAATTTTTAGCTTTTCCAGGTTGGAAATCTTCGACATTGCAATCAGCAGAAATCGCCTGATTGATAGGCTGCACAATTGTTTCTGGAACTTTTAGCCCCAAATTCTTAGCAACTTTCATCGCCAGATCTTCATTGATTTCATTTACCATCCAAAGCATTCGCTCCTGAATATGTTTGTGGGTACACTTTCCTAATTCAAATGAATATGCCTCCATCACGTGTTGTTGTTCATACGGTTGCAAACTTCTGTAAAATAAGGCGGGCTGCGAAAAGAAGTCGATAAAGCTTTCAGATCTCGTCCGAATTTTATTTGCGTCAATACGCTCGGCATACGATTCAAAAGCACCATCAGAAACTTTAGACATATGAGGACATCCGCCACCCAAGGTGTTTGGAAAATAGGCCGTATTTCCTTTCGGAATACTCATCTGCATTTGTCCGTCACGCTGATTATTATGAACTTCTACGACGGGCTTATTGATTGGAATTTGGTGAAAATTCGGTGTTCCCAATCGCGATAATTGCGTGTCTCGATACGAGAATAGGCGACCTTGCAAAAGTGGGTCATTTGAGAAATCGATTCCCGGAACAATATTTCCCGGCAAGAAAGCCACTTGCTCTGTTTCGGCAAAGAAATTTTCAGGATTTCTATTTAATGTCATTTTTCCAACAATGGTTACTGGCACCATTTCCTCGGGAATCAATTTTGTTGCATCAAGTAAGTCAAAATCATATTTATGTTCGTCCGCTTCCGGTACAATTTGAAACCCAAGTTCCCATTCCGGGAATATTCCCGCGTCAATGGCATCCCATAAATCGCGACGGTGAAAATCAGAATCGGCACCGCTTATCTTTACTGCTTCATCCCAAGTAACTGAGTGAACGCCCAAAACAGGCTTCCAATGAAACTTTACAAAATGTGCTTCACCTTTCTCATTGATAAGTCGGTACGTGTGAATTCCAAATCCTTCCATCATTCTCAAACTTCTCGGAATAGCACGGTCACTCATCACCCAAATTTGATTGTGCAGCGTTTCCGGTGTCAGAGAAACAAAGTCGTAAAAAGTATCGTGTGCAGAGGCTGCTTGCGGAATTTCTCTATTAGGCTCAGGCTTTACGGCGTGCACTAGATCTGGAAATTTCATCGCATCTTGGATAAAAAAGATCGGCATATTATTCCCAATCAAATCCCAAGTGCCTTCATCAGTATAAAATTTGACCGCAAATCCACGCACATCTCGCGCCAAGTCCGTTGAACCTTTTGAGCCCGCAACGGTCGAAAATCGAACGAAAACGGGAGTTTTTCTAGTAGTATCGTTAAAAATTCCAGCTTTTGTGAATTTTTCTTGAGTATTATATAGTTCAAAAATTCCGTGTGCTCCGCTTCCTCTAGCGTGCACAATCCGCTCAGGAATTCGCTCGTGATCAAAACTCGAAATCTTCTCTCTCAGCAGGAAATCTTCTAGTAAAGTCGAACCTCGTGGCCCTGCTTTTAGCGAATTATTTGTGTCATTAACTTTTAAGCCTTGCCTCGTAGTTAGTGGCTTTCCGGTCGCATCTGTCATATCATTTTGCAGTTGCTGAATCTTTTTCGAGTCTTCTGGTTTGTGTGGCTGGTTGTCCATAATTCAATTTTTTGTGGTTAAAAACATTCAAGAATTAAAGATAACCAACTGAATCGAAGTATTTTCAAAAAGAAATTATAAAATAGGGCATATTTCGACCGAATCAGTAGAAACAAATTTTCGATTTTTTTTTGGGCGGCTTGTAGTTGTTTCATTCTTCACAACTACAACCGGGCCATCCACTATATCTTTGCTGCTATAACAAAATAGCCTTAAAAACATACCACATCTTCTTTGGCAATAAGGAAGATTTCGTGAAGCAGCAAAGGATGCCGTTTCTGTCCCTGCCGCAATGCCGTCATTGAATAAACATGCTATCATATTTATCACGATTATACTTTACAAAACATTTCCCTCTTACTACTAAAGTTAAGACTATTTAAATGCTATTTTTACAAGTGGCTCTTTAAAAATCTTTTAAGAAATTAAGAAATGTAATTTTAAGAATTTCCTATTAAAAGCTAATTGTCACCAAATCTAAAACCCTTCAATAGTAATGACAAAAAGTAAAATGTTACTGATAACAATTCCCTTACTTATAATAGGATTCTCGACTTACTACTTTTATCCAGAAGGAAAACTTCCAGCAGATACCGATATTGACAAACTAGTTGTTTATAAATCAAAAAGACGACTACTAGCTTATTCTAATGGGCAGCTTATTAAGACTTACAAAATTGCTCTTGGCAGACAGCCTGTTGGTCATAAAGAATTTGAAGGAGACAAGAAAACCCCCGAAGGACTTTACATCATCAACGACAAAAATCCCAATAGCGCGTACCATAAAAATCTTGGAGTTTCCTATCCTAATAAAAAAGATGTCGAAAATGCAAAGCGACTTGGAAAACCAACCGGTGGAGATATAAAAATACATGGACTCCGAAATAAAACAGGTTATATAAGCAAGCTTCATCGCTGGTCTGACTGGACTTTGGGGTGTATTGCACTTACAGATCAAGAGGTTGATGAACTCTATTATGCCGTAAAAGTTGGAACTCAAATTGAGATTAAACCTTAAACAAATCGTCCAAAAATAATAGTGAGTGACTTTCAAACTAACTATCCAATGAAAAATCTTAAAAATTATATTAAATCGGCATTATTTGGAGTTGCAATTGGCGACGCGATCGGCGTTCCGGTGGAATTTGAAAGTCGAGAAACCATAAGCAAAAATCCTGTTGTAGATATGTGTGGATATGGCACCTACAATCTACCAGCAGGAACTTTTTCTGATGACAGCTCTCTAACTTTCTGCCTTGCCGAATCTTTGACCGAAGGCTTTGACCTGGATATAATTGCTCGAAATTTTATAAAGTGGTACTACGAAGATTACTGGACCGCCAGAGGAACTGTTTTTGATATTGGCATTGCAACAAGAGAAGCAATTTGCAGACTAGTAGGCGGAGTTCAAGCTGATTTAGCAGGAGAAGTTGATGTTTCTTCAAATGGAAATGGATCTCTGATGAGAATCTTGCCATTAGTTTTCTACACTATTGATAAACCAATTTCCGAAAGATTTCAAATTACAAAACAAGTTTCTTCAATTACACATAGGCACATTCGTTCTGTTATTTCTTGTTTTTACTATCTTGAATTTGCAAGACATCTTATTCTTGGAACTGATAAATTCGAAATTTATAAAAACTTGCAAATAGAAATTACAGAATACTTAATATCTCTTTCAGTACATCCAGAAGAAATTGCATTATTTAGTAGAATTTTTGTAAATAATATTTTTGAAATTTCCGAAGACGATATTTCTAGTAGTGGTTATGTTCTTCATACACTTGAAGCAAGTATTTGGTGTTTGCTAACAACAAACTGCTATAAAGACGCTATCTTAAAAGCGGTCAATCTAGGAGAAGACACAGATACAACTGCAGCAGTTACTGGTGGCCTTGCAGGATTGCTTTATGGTTTTGAAAATTTTCCTGACAATTGGGTAATGCAATTAGCGAGAAAAGATGATATTGAGGATTTGGCAAACAGACTATCAGAAAAAACATTTTAGTGATATGAAGTTTTCGAAAAACTAACTATTTGAATGAGCATGGCCATGTTTGTTTTTATCTTTTTGAAAGAATATCAAACTATTTAAATCATATTATTTCAATTTAATTAATCGATTTTTAACGTTAAAGAATCTAAATTATATTTTACGAAAAAAGTTTTACAATCAACTTCATCAATAGTTTTGGGATTTGTAAATGTGAACTCGTAAGAAATTCAATTTGGAGCGAAACCGAAAATTAACTTTGTAAATATTTCTGGAGATAATGCAATAAATGTTTACTGAGTCACCGCGTTTAATTTCGGATTAATGGTCGAAATTCCTCTTTCTGAAAAATTTTCATTTAAACCTATAGACGACGATTTTACTAGCTATTCCAACGTGTTAAAAGTTTTAGCTAAGTGACAAGAATATTCAAAATGAATTATGAATTTTCGCTTTGCTAAATTAAGCTACTGCAAAATAG
>CBDUDY010000063.1:0-11076 GCA_965366055.1 uncultured bacterium | reverse complement strand
GAGAAATACAAACATTGTTTATCTGTGGTATTAGTCGATTCGCGCTGGTATGACAACATTTTACGATATACAATCATACAATCCTACAATATACAATTCTACAATATACAATTCTCGCCACAAGTCTCCAGCCCGGATTGCAGCGGAAAACCCGGAGCCTAAAAAAGCTTTTTTGTACTTCTTGAGGCATAAAAGCGACCAACGGAAGCTCTTTATGGCGCTAGAAGTACAGCTTTTTTTGCGAGGATTTGCAGAGAAAAGCCGGAATAGCTGCCTTAGAAAAAAAGCAAAAAAAAACCGCTGATCTATCGATAGCGGTCTTAATTTTATTCTGAAAGTTCTTTGCCTGTATTATCAAAGAAATGATATTCTAAAAACGTGTAAGCATCACGAGGTATTATTTTTACCCATTTTTTATGCTCTAAGAACCACTTAGTTCGCTGGGATGGGAATCCCTTGGTGAGATATGCTTGGACAAATGGATGTACATTAAGTACTACTCGTGCATTTGTTTTTAGCTGTCTTTCTAAGTCCATATTAATTTTGTCGATGATCAAAATTGGTGCTTCGATTTCGCCGGCGTTGTTATTCGGGTCTTCTTCGCGTGTTTTGATATTGACTTCTGGACGAACCCTTTGTCTGGTAATCTGGATAAGTCCAAATTTACTAGGCGGTAGGATTTTGTGTTTTGCCTTGTCATCGCTCATTTCGTCTCTTAAGAATTCGAAAAGTTTTTTGCGATTGTCAGGATTGGACATATCGATAAAATCGACTACAATGATTCCTCCCATATCGCGCAGACGGAGCTGACGTGCAATCTCTGCTGCGGCAATCATATTTACTTCGAGAGCAGTATCTTCTTGGTTTGTTGCCTTATTTGAGCGATTTCCGCTATTGACATCTATTACGTGAAGGGCTTCTGTGTGCTCTATAATTAGATAAGCACCTTTGCTCATCGACACTGTTTTTCCGAATGAAGTTTTGATCTGTCTTTCTATATTAAATTTTTCAAAAATAGGAGTATCCTTTGATTGATAATATTTTACGATTGATTGTTTGGAAGGAGCTATTTCCTGTAGATAGTCCTTTGTTTCTTGGTACAACTCTTCATCATCAATATGAATACCACTAAAGGTATCATTGAAAACGTCTCTAAGAATTGACGATGCTCTGTTGAGCTCGCCTAAAATTTTGGACGGATGATGAGCCGTAGGAATTTTTTTGCACATTGCTTCCCATCTGTTTAAGAGGGTTTGCAAGTCTTTGTCTAATTCGGCAACTTTCTTGCCCTCGGCTACTGTGCGGACAATTACGCCAAAGCCTTTTGGTCTTATTGATTGTACCAGTCTCTTGAGTCTGTCTTTCTCTTCTTTTTCTTCTATCTTTTGCGAAATCGAAATTCTATCTGAAAAGGGCACAAGTACGATGTACCTGCCTGCCAAAGAAAGTTCTGAACTGATACGTGGTCCCTTGGTAGAAATGGGTTCTTTTACTACCTGTACCAATAGTGATTGATTGGTGTTGAGCACATCTGTGATGGTGCCATCCTTGTCAATCTCTTTCTCAAATTGAAAGTTTTTGAGAGAGTAATCTTTTATTTTACCTGCGCTTACAAGTTTGATGAATTTTAGCATCGAAGCAAGGTTTGGACCTAAATCGTGGTAATGTAGAAAGGCGTCTTTTTCGAAACCTACATGTACAAATGCCGCGTTGAGTCCAGCAACTGGTTTTCTGATTTTGGCGATAAATATATCACCTACCTGAAAGTCGCTTTTTTCTTCTTCTTTGTGTAATTCAATTAGTTTTCCATCTTTTAATAAGGCAAAATCTACGGCTTCAGAACTGGATCTGATGATTAATTCTTTATTCACACTGTAAATTTTTATCCAGACTTTAGGTTACAAAAAGATATTCTCAAGCTATAAATAGCAGAGTCAACATTTTTGCCACCGAATCGTTCGGATGGATTAAACGTTTTTTTAAACAGGTATAATACCCGGGGAAGACTGTAAAAAACAAAAATCAGAAAATAGCCTTTAGGCACAGAATGCTTGGGGATATTCTCTGATAGTTGCTCTTATTTTTACGTCTTCAATTTCAATGAACTTGAAAAAAGGAAAATTAGTTAGACTATTTTTTCTTCTTGTGACGGTTAGCTCTCGCTCTTTTCTTTCTCTTGTGAGTAGCTACTTTATGTCTTTTTCTTTTCTTACCACTTGGCATAGTTGTTCTTTTAGTGATTAATATTTAGTTTATTTTGCTTCATTATTTATTTTAACTCCCTCAACAAATACTTTTGCTGGTTTGAAAGCTGGAATATTGTGTGCTGGAATTTTTATTGTAGTATTTTTTGAAATGTTACGACCTGTTTTTTCAGCTCTAGTTTTGATGATAAAACTTCCGAAACCTCGTAAATAAACATTATCGCCTGTTTCTAGTGAATTCTTCACTTCTTCCATAAAAGTTTCTACAGTCGCCTGAACATCTCCTTTTTCTAGACCTAATTTTTCTGAAATCTTAGCTACGATATCTGCTTTCGTCATTTTCTTATTTTTTAAAGATTGCTTATGAATTTTTGAGGTTGCAAATATATGAATTTAAAAAACAAACTATCGTCCTAAACAATTAAATTTTAACCACATAAACTTTTACATTTGTATACTTTAATTTTACAATGATTTTTTCTAACAGACTTATTAAGTGGTATTTACAAAACAAGCGCTCTTTACCTTGGCGCGACACTATCGATCCTTATAGTATTTGGCTTTCAGAAATTATGCTTCAACAGACGCGAGTTGCGCAAGGTTTGTCGTATTTTTTGTCTTTCAAAACCCATTTTCCAACCGTAAAAGATTTGGCTAAAGCCGACGAAGAAGCCGTTTTAAAGCTCTGGCAAGGACTTGGATATTACTCTCGTGCGCGAAACTTACACGCTACTGCAAAATATGTTGCCGATGAACTTGATGGCGTTTTTCCAGATAATTTTAAAGACTTACTAAAACTGAAAGGTGTTGGTGAATATACCGCAGCCGCGATTGCATCCTTCTGTTATAACGAAGCTGTGCCGGTTGTAGACGGAAATGTTTTTAGAGTTCTTTCTCGATATTTTGATATCGAAACGGACATTGCGCAACCTGTGGCAAAAAAGGAATTTGCTGCTTTGGCGGCACAATTGCTTCCTATAAATGATGCTGCAACCTTTAATCAAGCGATTATGGAATTTGGTGCTTTGCAATGTGTGCCTCAAAATCCCGATTGTAGCGTTTGTGTTTTTAATGATTCTTGTCTTGCTTTAAAACTTGATAAGGTGAAACAATTACCCGTAAAATCGAAGAAGGCAAAAGCTAGAATTCGACACTTTAATTATCTTGTTGCCGAAGATAGCTTTGGAAATACTCAAATAGAAAAAAGAGTAGAGAAGGGGATTTGGCAGAATTTGTACGACTTTCCTCTTCTGGAAACCGAGAATGTCGCTGCTTTAAATATGGTTTCGGAAAAGTTGGAATCAAATTATTTCAACGGGAACGAGATTGTTGCTGTGGAGGATTTCGAATGTGATATTATTCACAAATTGTCGCATCAGCATTTGCATATAAAGTTTTGGAAAGTGCAAGTTGACGGAAATTTAGAAGAAGGCATTTCGGTTGAAAAGCTAAAACTTCTTCCGGTGCCGATTGTAATTCATAATTTTATTGAGAAATCTTTATAATAGAAACTACCTTGATATATTATGGTGAACGCTATTCTTTCGGCGAAAGCCAAATTTTTTTTATAAGTAGCCAAAATTCGAATTACTTGCATAAAGATTAACGACTTGGTATTATTAGGAGTGAACTCAAATAATGTATCTTTGAATTTCAACCAAAATTGATTTTCGCAATGAATGGAACTCTTAATAAGGTGATGCTGATTGGGCATCTTGGTGATGATGTAAAACTTCATTATTTTGAAGGAGGCAATTGTATTGGTCGATTTTCATTGGCTACAAATGAGGTTTATGTAAATAAATCTAATGGTGAGAAAATCAATACTACCGAGTGGCACAATCTTGTTGTAAGGAATAAAGCCGCCGAAGTGTGCGAAAAATACCTAACCAAAGGAGATAAAATTTATGTTGAAGGACGGTTGCGATCAAGACAATGGCAGACAGAAGATGGAACACAGAAAAATACCGTCGAAATAATTGTGACTGAATTTACGTTTCTTTCTACCAAGAAAAATGCCGATGCTCAGAAAAATGCTTCATTAAATTCAGAAGAAATTCCGCAAGTTCCAGAAACTCCCGCACGACCAATTAATGATTTACCTTTTTAATTTCCCAAAGAAGAATAACCTATAATGATTAAACGTTTTTTACTTTTCTGTCTTCCGCTAGCGTTAATTAGTTGCAATGAAGATGTTACCCCAAAACCTTCGGCAGAATTGCGTCTTGAATATGAAGAAGCAGATTTTGTTCGATTTGAAAATGATTGTCCGTATAGTTTTGAAATGAATGATGATGCGGTAATAAAAGGGAAAGGCAATTGCAATTTTACAATTGATTACCCGAAGATGAAAGCCACAATCTTTTTGACTTATAAAGATGTCAATGGAAACATCAAAACGCTCTTACAAGATGCGCAAAAGCTGACTTATGAACACGTAATCAAGGCGGATGATATTGTGGAGCAACCTTATATAAATAGAGATCATAAAGTTTATGGAATGTTCTATCAAGTGCAAGGGAATGCTGCTACAAATGCGCAGTTTTATGTGACGGATAGTATCAGTCACTTTGTTACTGGATCTGTATATTTTTATGCAAAACCAAATTTTGATTCGATCATGCCGGCAGCAGATTATATAAAAAATGATATGAGAATGATTATGGAAACCATGAAGTGGAAATAACTCTCAAGGTTAAAAATAAAATGCCCCAAGTTCAGAAACTTGGGGCATTTTATTTTATAATCAGAATTTGAAATTATGCTTTGTTTACTTTTTTAGAAGAACAACATTCTTTCTTTCCATCTTCTGAACATTCTTTTTTAGATTTTGCTTTCTTGTCATTTGCTTTCGCTTTTTCTTGTGGAAAAAGTGCCGCTTTATCTGCAGAAGATTTTACGTTTTCTACTTTGTAAGTTTTTCCGTCTGCTGATTTTTCTACAACTTCAACAAGTTTTTCAGGTGTTTGTTTTCCGTTGTCGTATTCTACGGTTGCAGTTTTTGTATCAAAATCTACGGTAGCTTTTTGAACTCCGTCCACTTTGCTTAAGTTTTCTTCGATGGTTTTTGCACAACCCATTGCACAAGTCATTCCTGAAATATCAAAACTTGCAGTTTCGATGGTTCCGCTTGCCATCAAAGGAGTTTCTGTTGTTGCTTCTGCATCTGTAACAATTGCAGCTTCATTTGATGTCGCTGAATCTTTGCAACCTACAAAAAGAAGTCCCGCTACTGCTAATGAAAATAAAGTTTTTGTAAATGTCATTGTGATAGTTTATTAATTATGGATAAAATTGTCTTTAGTTATAATGTCTAACAAAAATACTAAATAAAGTATTGATGTCTCATAAAATTATTACAATTTTGCGCTCTCGTAAAAGCAATTACAAATGGAACAGAAACACGCCAAGTGGATTCAACTTATAATTCTCTCATTAATTTGGGGAAGCTCATTTATCCTTATGAAAAAAGGATTGTTAGGATTGAATCCGTTGCAGTTGGGGTCCCTTCGAATCATTTTCGCTGGTCTGTTTTTGCTAGTGATTGGATTTAGAAATCTGCCGAAAATTCCTCAAGGAAAATGGAAATTTCTTGCCTTAACTGCGTTCTGCGGAACTTTTATGCCAGTATATTTATTCGCATTGGCGCAGACAGAAATTGACAGCTCTGTAAGTGCGGTGCTAAATGCAACAACGCCATTGGCAACCTTAATATTGGGTGCTGCGGCTTTCGGATTGACTTTTACCAGAGCACAAGTGATTGGTGTTATCGTTGGACTCGGAGGAACTTTATTGCTGATTTTAAACGGTGCAATGAATCACCCGGAGCAAAATTACTATTATGCATTGCTAGTAGTAGTAGCTTCAATTGGGTATGCTTTGAACGTAAATTTCATTAAGAAGTATCTTTCAGATATGCATCCGCTTACGATTTGTACCGGAAACTTTTTGACACTTTTAATTCCGGCAACAATTGTTCTTTATTTTTCAGGTTTCTTCCAAGTGGCAGATCAGGAAGTTGTGCAAACATCAGTTGTTTACATCGTGATTTTAGGAATTGTAGGAACTGGAATGGCAAATTTGATTTTCTTTAAATTGATTCAGACCACATCTCCGGTATTTGCAACTTCAGTTACCTATCTTATTCCTGTAGTTGCCTTCTTTTGGGGAATGCTGGACGGAGAACTCTTTACGCCAACTCAGTTTGTAGGAGCTTTTATAATTTTGATTGGAGTTTATCTTGCAGGAAAGAAGTAGATAAATTTAAATAGATAAAAAAAGCCCCGTCATTGCAATAATGACGGGGCTTTCTATTTGTAAGAAACTGATTTACTATTTGAAATCTGCGTCTGTTACGCCTTCGTTAATCTTAACATCAGTTACTGTAAGGTCGATGTCGATACCAACATTCATAGTCATTTTGTAAGGAACTTTAATGTCTTTTACTTTTCTATAATCGCTGTAAGAAGTTGTTTGAGTCATCTTTTGAGTTCCTTGCTCGATAGTTTGAGATTCTGCTACTTTAAGACCTGTTGCTACATCGTAGTAACGAGTAGTTTTTCCGTCAACAAGCACATAAACATCTTTACCGTCCATTGATTCTATTCCAGTTAATTTTGCCGAATTGATTGCCGGAGCAAGTTCTTGGAAAATTGTAGTTCCAGCTTTTTTCTCAGCAAATTCTTCAGCAGAAAGATCTCTGCGTTGTCCTTGTTGTTCAGAATAAGCTATTTTGTCGTTTACTACTTGTTTCATCATAGTCATTCCCATTGCTTTCATTTCTACCATCTGCTTGTTTGTAGATGTAGTTTTTACAGTCAATTCAAGAGGAGTGCCTTGTACAGTTCCAGAAGCTACAGTTGTAAGAGATTTTACAGCTTTCAAAGCTTTTTCTCCACCAATAGCTTTGATGTAATTGTCAACAACAGTTTTTGCAGTAACACCTGCAGGAACTTCTTTTTTGCTAACTGGTTTGTCAATTGGATTACCATATTTGTCAAAGTAGAACATTGGAATCTTTAATTTTTCCAATCCTGGTCCAATTTCAGAAGCTTTACCAACAACAATTATTCTTGTATTGTCAGATAAGAAGTATTTGTTTGCAACACGCATAACATCATCTGCAGTAACCGCATTGATGTTTTTGATGTAGTTTTCGTAGAAGTCTTCAGGAAGATTTTCAGTTTTAATATTCAATGCATATCTCGCAACGGTTTGAGGTTTTTCGATTTGCATTACAAAACGTCCAATATAACCAGCTTTTACGCTTTTCAATGTCTCAGGATCTACTTTGTCAGTACGAATTCTTTTCAATTCTTTTACAAATTCAACAACTGCACTATCTGTAACAGCATTACGAACTTGAGAAGAAGA
Source organism: uncultured bacterium (assembly GCA_965366055.1). Classification (GTDB taxonomy): domain Bacteria; phylum Bacteroidota; class Bacteroidia; order Flavobacteriales; family Flavobacteriaceae; genus Flavobacterium. The sequence goes on along the minus strand of CBDUDY010000063.1, from coordinate 3,499 downwards.
TCTGAATTTACCCACATAGCGGCTTCCGCCAATAGCAGAGCGAGCGCCATAAGTCCATCCGTGAGCTTCACGAAGATTCATGTTTAAATAACTGTTGAAATCTCCACCTAAAACTTGATTAGCAACAAGAACTGGGAAGTAATCTTTGCTATTCATTTCAAGTTTCACAGTATTTACAAGACCAATTTCAGATTGAACTGCGTTTGGCATATCAACCAAGTTGATTTGTGTATACTGAACATTTAATGGATCTGCATATGATTGATTTGGCGCTACTGCTTTTCTCCAAGATCCAAAAAGACTTTCGACCATCTTCTTTGTTTCTTTAAATTTCACATCACCAACAATAATCAAGTAAGCATTTCCTGGAACAAAATATTCCGAGTAAAATTGTTTTACATCAGCAAGTGATACGTTTGCAAGAGTTTCCTCACTTACATATTCTCCACTTGGATGATTTTTTCCAAAAGCAAGAACGTCAGTAACTCTAGCCGAAACTACAGGAACACTTTTTTCTTGAGATTTTATCCCCTCAATAAATTTAGCTTTTGATTTGTCTAATTCTTCTTGGGTGAAATCAGTATGAAGAGCACCTTCGGCCATTAATTCCAAAATTCTTTTAGAATATTTAGAAAGTCCGCTAGCACTAGCTCCACCAATACTGAAATTAATATCGGCACCTAAGAAATCTACTTCTTCATTGAATTTGTCTTTCGAAACTTTTTTCGAACCACTACCCATTATACTTCCAGTAAGTTCTGAAACTCCTTTTTTCGCTCCTTCTGCATAGGGTGCAGTATCGATTGTAAGGTTGTAAGAAACTCTAGGAAGTTTGTGATTTTCTACTACCATTACTTGCAATCCATTTGGAAGGCTAAAAGTTTGTGGCTTTTTAATGTTGATAGTAGGAGATGGACCCGGAGTGGGCATCGGTCTGTCTTGTGCTTGCATAATTAAGGTTAAAAACAGGCTTGAGAATACTATAATTGTTTTTTTCATGATTTTAAATCTTAGTTTTGAGCTTTATCTTTCGCAGGAACGTAGTTCAATATCAATCGTTGATTTGGGTTCAGATATTTCTTAGCCATCTCACGGATTTCTTCTCTCGTAATTGAGTGGTACATATCCACTTCTGTATTGATAAGGTTTACGTCTCCATAAAGCATATAGTAAGTTGCTAGATTATCTGCAACACCTTCGATTGTAGAATTTGCTTGTACAAACTGATTGTCAAATTTGTTTTTAAGCATTTCTAAATCTCTTTCAGAAATTAAATCAGTCTGAAGTTTTACAATTTCCAAATCAATTTCTTTACGAACATCTTCTGCTGTAAAAGGAGATTGAGGAAGACCGTAGATAATGTAAGTTCCGTAATCTTCTTGACCGTACATGAAAGCTCCAATCTGAAGTGCCATTTTCTTTTCGTCAACGATTTTTTTGTAAAGTTTAGAACTTTTACCATCGCTTAGATAAGTAGAAATCATATCAAGAACTCTAGCATCACGTGTTTTCATAGATGGCGTTCTGTATGATAAAGCAATCATCGGAATTTGGATGTTGTTATCTTCGTGAGTCGCGTTGATTGTTTTTGTAATCGGCGCTTCTACAAATGTCTCTCTTTTGATGTCTGCACCTCTAGGAATTGATCCAAAATATTTCTGAATCCATTCTTTTGTTTTTGGAACATTATTGATGTCTCCAGCAACCACTAAAACAGCATTGTTAGGAACGTAGAATTTTTTATTAAATGCTTGAAATTCCTCAAGAGTTGCAGCATCTAAGTGGTCCATAGATCCAATAGTTGTCCAACGGTACGGGTGATTTTTAAACATTTCTTTTTTAATAGACGGAATCAATTCTCCGTAAGGACTGTTGTCATAACGAAGTCTTTTTTCTTCTTTTACAACTTCATTCTGAGTGTCTACACCAATTTGGTTAATTACTGGATGCATTAATCTCTCAGACTCCATCCATAATCCAAGTTCAAGATTATTCGAAGGAAATACTTCGTAGTAGTACGTTCTATCTTCGGTAGTATTGGCATTGTTTGTTCCTCCGTTAGAAGTTACAATTTTAAACCATTCTCCACGACCGATATTTTTTGTTCCTTCAAACAATAGGTGTTCAAAGAAGTGAGCAAATCCGGTACGTTCTGGATTTTCGTCTTTTGCACCTACATGGTACATTACAGATGTGATTACAACTGGCGCAGATGGATCGTTATGCAAGATAACGTGCATTCCATTCGCTAGGTCATATTCCTCAAAAGCTACTTTCTGGGCAGATGCAGTAGCACTTAGTGCAAGCACAGCAGTTAAAGCCATTAATGAATTTTTCATAAAAGTTAATAATTAAGTGTTTGGTATAATAAGTCTACATTTAAGTAGTTTGTTACAGCAAATGTACTTTTTTTTAGGTTAATATTTTATTGATGTTTGGCTTTAAGCGGATTAAGTCTGAGAAAAAATCAAAAATCAATATTTTTTATTTGACTGCTATTGTATGGATAATATTAATTTGTATATTTGCATCCATTTTATAATAACTTAAACATCATTGGTATGTATGCAATCGTAGAGATAGCAGGGCAACAATTTAAAGTAAGCAAAGACTTAAAGGTTTACGTTCACCGTCTAGCAGACAAAGAAGGAGATGCAATTTCATTTGCAAAAGTTCTTTTGTTAGACGATAACGGTACAATCACTTTAGGCGCCCCAGCTATAGAAGGTGCTTCAGTAGAAGCAAAAGTACTTCAGCACTTAAAAGGAGACAAGGTAATTGTTTTCAAGAAAAAGAGAAGAAAAGGATACAAAAAGAAAAATGGTCACCGTCAGTACTTGACTCAGATTCAAATTTCAGGTATCACATTTGCTGCTGCTAAGAAAACTGCTGCAAAAAGCGAGAAATCTGTAGAGGAAAAAGCTCCTAAGGCAAAACCTACAGCTGAAGCAAAAGCAGAATAATATTAACAAATAAAAATTATACGTCATGGCTCACAAGAAAGGTGTCGGTAGTTCGAAGAATGGTAGAGAATCAGAATCAAAACGTTTAGGCGTTAAGATTTACGGAGGACAAGCTGCTATTGCTGGGAACATCATCGTAAGACAGAGAGGTTCAAAACATAATCCAGGAGAAAACGTTTACATTAGTAAAGATCATACTTTACATGCAAGAGTTGATGGTGTTGTTCACTTCCAAAAGAAAAGAGACAATAAATCATACGTATCTATCCTTCCATTCGAAGCATAGTTCATTTGAATTATCCCATATAAAAGCCCACAATTTGTGGGCTTTTTTTGTGGACAAAAGTGAGAGTTGCTTTTGCAACAACTATTTATTTCAAATTCATGTTTTTTATTTGGGCGAGACCTTCGCCAGAACGTTTTTGGTAAACGTCAAATAGTCATGTGGCTCAGGTCGGGCTGTCTGTTCCCAATCTTTATTGTAGCTTTTGCTCCGCAAAGCCACAATAAAGGATTTCCACGGCCATCCCTCTCGC
>CBDUDY010000062.1:0-11299 GCA_965366055.1 uncultured bacterium | reverse complement strand
TTTAGAAAATTTTGGACAAAAAAAATACCCGACAGATGCCGGGTATTTATATATATAACTAAGTTTTAATCCTTATGCGTGTGCTTCGATAGCATCTGGTTCGTTATGCAATTTCTCAATACGATCGTGCTCTGCCTGTGGAATTGTATCACACAAAATAGGAGTTGCGATGAATAAAGAAGAATATGTTCCAACCACAATACCAATTAACATTGCAAAGATAAATCCTCTAATTGATTCTCCTCCAAAGATGAACATGATAAGTAATACCATAACCAAAGTAAGAGATGTATTGATTGTTCTTGACATTGTAGAGTTGATCGATTTGTTTACAATCTGGTCAAAGTTTCCTCTTTCTTTTCCTGCAAGGTATTCACGAACTCTATCAAATACAATTACAGTATCATTCATAGAATATCCAATAACTGTAAGGATTGCTGCGATAAAGTGCTGGTCAATTTCCATTCCGAAAGGAAGATATTTCCAGAATAATGAGTAGATACCCAATACAAATATAACGTCATGCGCAACCGCTGCAACAGCTCCTAGAGAGTATTGCCATTTTCTGTAACTAATCATTAAGTAGATAAATACAAGCGCCATTGCACCTAATACTGCCCAGATTGAATTTGTCTTAATATCATCTGCTACTGAAGGTCCAACTTTTGATGCTGAAAGCAATCCTAAGTTTTTACCATCGTAAGCGTTGATGAATTTATCGTAAGTCATATTAGGACCGTAATGTTTTTTCAAGTTTTCGAAAAGTAATTTATTTACTTCAAGATCCGCTTCTGAACCTGTTTCGTCCACTTTATATTTAGTTGTAATCTTCAATTGATTGTCAGATCCGAAAACTTTTGCTTCAGCACTTCCGTCAAATACTTCACCTAATTCAGCTTTTACCGTTTCTGCAGATACTGGTTTTTCAAATCTAATTTGGAATGTTCTACCTCCAACGAAATCTGTACCATAGTTAAGACCATTAATAGAAAGAGATGCGATAGATATAATTACGATAGCGATTGATGCACCGTAAGCAATTTTCTTTTTACCTAAGAAATCAAAATTAAATTTAGTAAAGATATTTTTAGAGAATCCTGTAACAAACGTCAAGTTGTTTTTACGTGAAATACTCCACTCCAATAAAATTCTTGTAATAAAGATTGACGTAAATAATGATGTTGCAATACCAATTAATAAAGTAGTTGCAAATCCTTTGATAGGTCCTGTTCCGAAAATTAAAAGTACAGCTCCAGTAAGAATGTGGGTAACGTTGGCATCTGTAATAGATGACATTGCGCCTTCCCAACTAAAAGATTTTTTAACTGCTTGATCAAGCGGCGTTCCTAATCTTAATTCTTCTTTAGATCTTTCATAGATAATAATATTCGCATCTACTGCAGTTCCCATTGTAAGAACAATACCAGCAATACCAGGCAAAGTAAGTACAGCACCTAAGCTTGCAAGAATTCCAAAAAGGAAAAGTAAGTTGACCGCTAGAGCGATATTTGCATACCAACCAGCTTTACCGTAATAAAGCATCATCCAAAGAGATACTAATAATAAACCTACGATAGCTGAGTTTGTACCGTTATCAATAGCTTCTTGACCAAGAGATGGTCCTACAATTTCTGATTGAACGATTTCTGCAGCAGCAGGTAATTTACCAGCACGTAGAACGTTTGCTAAATCTTTAGTTTGTGCAACATTAAACATTCCTGAGATTTCTGATCTACCTCCAGCAATTGGTCCGCTAGAAACTCCAGGTGCAGAATAAACTACATCATCAAGAACAATTGCAATATTTCCTTTAGTTGTAAAAGCATTTCCAGTTAGTTCTTCCCACTCTCTTGCTCCTACACCACTCATTTGCATTGTAACAGATGGTTTCCCTAATTGATCAAAAGAATCTTTTGCATCTGTAACAACTCCACCGCTCATTGCAGCTTCATTGTTTCTGTTTCCTTTAAGTGCGTACAGTTCGATAGATTCGATTGTAGCTCCTTTATCTGTTTTGATTGTTGTTGGAATACCCCAAACAAATTTAGCATGACGCTTATCTGCTGGAAGCAATCTCTGAATATCAGTTCTTTTTAAGTAACCGTTGATTTTTGCAGTATCTCTAGTAGAAACAACAGCTAAAACTGGACCACCACCTTGTGCGATAAATGTATCAAGAAGTGGATTATTTCCTTTTGCTAATGCAGTTGAATCATTCTTAGTATCTGTAAGAAGAGAATCAATTCCAGTAGCTGGTTTTGCTTCCTTAACTTCAACAGTTTTACCTTCTGTAGTTTTTAGAGTTTCATTTGCCGCCATTAGGAATTCTCCCATGTCGTCAATTTTGTACGTTTCCCAGAATTCTAGTTGAGCAGTACTTTGCAATAATTTCTTAACACGATCAATGTCTTGCGCTCCTGGTAATTCAACCAAGATACGGCCTGACTGACCAAGTCTTTGAATATTAGGCTGTACAACGCCAAATTTGTCAATACGTTTATTTAAAACTTGAAAAGCACTTCCAATAGACTCACCAACTTTTCTACGAAGAACTTTCTTAGCTTCATCGTTAGTCATTTTGAAAGTCATATCGTCTCCTAATATTTTGTTTGAAAAAATATCTGGAGATGCTAATTTCGTTTTTCCTTCTGCAGCTTTTTCAAAGGCAATAAAGAAAGCATCAAGGTAATCTTGATTTCCTTCTCTATTTGCAGATGCATCTACAAGGGCTTTGTTGAAGATTGGGTCTTTTGAATTATTAGCCAATCCTTTTAAAATATCTTTTACAGAAATTTCAAGAATAACGTTAATTCCACCCTCAAGGTCAAGTCCTTTATTAATCTGTTTTCCTTTTACTTCATCATAAGTAAAATCAGTAAAACCAAGATTGTAGACTTTTTCTTTACCAATAGAATCCAGGTATTTAATCTGCTTTTGGGAGTCACCGTGAGCAAACGTTTTGGCGTCACCCTGGATTTTTTGAGCGACAAAGGTGAAAGAAAGTTGGTAAATACTTACCAGCGCAAATATTATTGCGAAAAATTTAACGAGTCCTCTATTCTGCATTACTACTAAAAATTAATTATTTTTTTGGTTCAGTCAATATTGTTTGGTAAAAAAATACCAGATTACTGCTCATTTATTGGTCGCCCAAACGACTGCGCAACTAATGTGGCGTTTTTTTGAAACGTGCAAATATATAATTTACGAAAAGATTAAACAATTTTATTTTGTACTATCATTCAATAATCAGACATTATTAATTATTTGTTAAAAAATAATGCCCTTAAACCTCTTTTTTAAGCTCTTTTAAACTTATGAATTCCTAATACGATATATTTCTTTTCGATTTTTTTACAAAAAAAGTGCTATATCAATCGATATAGCACTTTTTAAACTTTTATGAATTTAGTTTCACTACAAATGAGATTTTAAATCTGCATTCATATTTCTAACTGCTTCTGCGCTTTGAGCAAATTTTTGTTTTTCGTCTTCGTTTAGCTCGATTTTCACGATTTCTTCGATTCCGTTTTTTCCTATAATACAAGGAACACCAATACAAATATCTTTTTGATCGTATTCGCCGTCAAGCATAACCGAACATGCGATCATTTTCTTTTGGTCATTTAGAATGCTATCTACTAAATATGCTACTGAAGCTCCAGGTGCGTACCAAGCAGAAGTTCCTAACAATTTAGTAAGTGTTGCTCCTCCGACCATGGTGCTACTAGCAACTTCTGAAAGTTCAGCTTCTGATAAAAACTGCGAAACAGGAATACCATTATAAGAAGCTAATCTTGTAAGAGGAATCATAGTGGTATCACCGTGACCTCCAATTACCATTGCCGAAATATCGTTAATTGGTTTACCTAGAGCTTTCGCTAAAAAGTATCTAAAACGAGAGCTATCAAGCGCTCCGCCCATTCCGATAATTTTGTTTTTGTCCATTCCTAAGGACTTCAATGCCAAGTAAGTCATCGTGTCCATCGGGTTTGAAACTACTACAAGAACAGTATTTGGCGAATGCTTTAATACATTTTCAGCAACAGATTTTACAATTCCTGCGTTGATTCCAATAAGTTCTTCTCTAGTCATTCCTGGTTTTCTAGGAATTCCCGAAGTTATAACTACAACATCACTATTAGCAGTTTTAGAATAATCATTTGTGACACCGGTTACTACAGTATTGAAACCTGTATTACTGCTGCATTGCATGATATCCATCGCCTTGCCTTCTGCAAAACCTTCTTTAATATCTAGCAATACAACTTCGCTTGCAATTCCTCTATAAGAAATTACATCAGCACAACTAGCTCCTACATTTCCAGCGCCTATAACTGTTACTTTCATATTCTACTACATTTTATGTGGTTAACGCAAAATTTTGCAAATGCAATTTAAATTATTTTTTATTACTTACGCATCGATTTTAGCATAAGCTGCATTTTTTTCGATAAATTCTCTACGAGGCGGAACTTCGTCGCCCATCAACATAGAAAACACACGGTCAGCTTCTACAAGACTATCAATTGTTACTTGGCGCAAAGTTCTGTATTCTGGATCCATTGTAGTTTCCCACAATTGCTCAGCATTCATCTCTCCAAGACCTTTGTAACGTTGTATTCCTGCGCTTCCACCCATACGAGCGTTTGCAGCATCGCGATCGTCATCATTCCATGCATACTCTTTTTTATTTCCTTTTTTAACAAGGTATAAAGGTGGAGCTGCAATATAGATGTGACCATTTTCGATCAATTCTCTCATAAATCTAAAGAAGAACGTCAGAATAAGTGTTGCGATGTGACTTCCGTCGACATCGGCATCACACATAATAATTACTTTGTGGTAGCGTAGTTTTTCAATGTTCAAAGCTTTTGCATCTTCCGCGGTACCAACGGTAACTCCCAAAGCAGTAAAGATATTTTTGATCTCTTCATTTTCAAAAACTTTGTGTTGCATCGCTTTTTCAACATTCAAAATCTTACCTCGAAGTGGCAAAATAGCTTGAAAGGATCTATCGCGACCTTGCTTTGCAGTACCACCTGCCGAATCTCCCTCGACAAGATATACTTCACATTTCGCGGGATCTTGTTCAGAACAATCAGAAAGTTTTCCTGGAAGTCCACCTCCACCCATTACTGTTTTACGCTGAACCATTTCACGTGCTTTCTTAGCAGCATGACGTGCTTGAGCAGCAAGAATTACTTTTTGAACAATGATTCTAGCGTCATTTGGATTTTCCTCCAAATAGGCTTCGATCATATCTCCTACTGCTTGAGAAACTGGAGAAACTACTTCTCTATTTCCAAGCTTCGTTTTTGTCTGTCCTTCAAATTGTGGCTCTTGAACTTTTACCGAAATAATTGCAGTAAGTCCTTCACGGAAGTCATCACCTGAAATATCAAATTTCAGTTTGTCCAACATTCCCGAAGCGTCTGCATATTTCTTTAGTGATCTTGTTAGACCTGTTCTAAATCCTTGAAGGTGTGTTCCACCCTCATGCGTATTAATATTGTTTACGTACGAAAATATATTTTCCGTGTAACTAGTGTTGTAAATTAAAGCAACCTCAACTGGGATTTCGCCTTTTTCATTATCCATACTAATAACGTGAGCAATAATTGGCTCCCGGTTACCATCTAAGTATCTTATGTATTCCTTTAGACCTTCGTCAGAATGGAAAATTTCCTGGATGAAGTTTCCTTCTTTATCAAGCTCTCTCTTATCAGTATAAATTACTGTAATTCCTTTATTAAGATAAGAAAGCTCACGCATACGAGCAGATAGAGTATCATAATTAAATTCTACCGTCTGAGTAAAGATTGTTTCGTCAGGATAAAAAGTAACTTCCGTACCTCTTTTATCTGTAGTTCCTATTTCGTGTACTGGAGCCAAAGGCTTTCCACGCTCATATTCTTGTTCGTATACTTTTCCGTCTTTGAAAACCGTAGCGCGCAAATGTTTTGATAGCGCATTTACTACCGAAACACCTACCCCGTGAAGTCCACCTGAAACTTTGTAAGAATCCTTGTCGAATTTTCCACCTGCTCCAATTTTTGTCATGACAACTTCTAGTGCCGAAACACCTTCTTTCTTGTGCATATCAATTGGAATACCACGACCATTATCTAAAACAGTTACCGAATTATCCTCGTTGATCGTAACGGTAATCGTATCACAATGTCCCGCCATAGCCTCATCAATAGAGTTATCTACAACTTCGTACACCAAGTGGTGAAGACCTCGAACACCAATATCTCCAATATACATGGAAGGACGCATTCTTACGTGCTCCATTCCTTCTAATGCCTGAATACTATCTGCCGAATAACTATTTTTATTAACTTCTTCGCTCATATTATTTTGTTCTCTGATGTGATTTTTGTCTAACACGCAAATATATGAAATCGTACTGAATTTATAGGATTTAATGCTGTTAAACGCTTCAAAGTTATCAACATTTAACACTTATTTACTGTCATTTCCAAGCTCTTAGACCCAAAAAAAACCGCATCGCTGCAGTTCATTTTTGAGGTTTCGGAAATTACCGAAAATATGTAGTATATAAGCTGATTATAAGATGGCATTAATCACATATTCGCTATTATTTATTTTAAAACTATGTCCTATCTTTTGACCTAATAAGGCTTTCGCCAAAGGTGAGTCGACCGAAAGTCCATAAATCGTATGACCGTCAATCGTGGTCTTCGCTAAAGCTACTGATAATAGAAAAAATGTTGAATTCGCCTGAACAAGACTTCCTAAAATAACTTTATCAGATTTTCTGCCGAAGTCAATTTGATCAAAAGTCTTTTTTGCAGCAACATTCTCCAATATTTTGTAATTCAACTTTTCCTGTTCAAGGTGCATCATAGACAAAGCTGTCTCGTGCTTGTCCCCGGCAGATCCCTTACTGTCGTTTTTTGCATCTTCAGTAAGGGCCGCGATCATATCTTTAAACACATCAATCTTATCCTGAATATTAAGCGCATAATAAGCGCATACTTTTTCTTTAAAGATCATAGTACGAGATTTTATTCTTCAGAATCTTATTAGAAATCAAACTTATAACTTGCACCAATTACACCCTGCAATCCTTGTACAGGATAATCAAGCCATTTTTCGTAACTTTTATTTGCCAAGTTATTTCCTCTGATAAAAAAGTTCAAACGCTCGTTGAATTTATAATTCGCGTGAATATTTGCATCAAAGTAACTTTCTAATGTCACTACACTTGCGTCACCTATCGTACTAGAAAACTGCTGAATGTCTTTGCGCTCTCCAGTAAAGAAGAAATCTACACCTGCTGAAATTTTATCTGTAAAAGCTACTTCTAAATTTGCACCCATTTTTATTGCTGGCATATTCCAAGCTTCTGCTACATCTGTTACGCTGTAATCGCTAAAACTTCCATTTATACCAACTGATACTTTATCTGAAAAATCAGCTTTTAGTTCGCCGTAAAATCCGATAGTTCTCAAGGTGCCATAAGCGATACCAAAGGAATTCCCGAAAGCATAACTTGGCAAAACTGCTTGCTCATTATAATCATTGCTTTTAAAGAATGCTTTGTTGCGCTCATTTGTATACGAAGCACGGATGTTATATCCAACACTACTTGCTAATTTACCTTTTAGTCCAGCAAAAAAATCATATTGCTTATCTGTTGGATTTACGCCAAATTCTGGGGACATATAAGGATTGATATTGGTAAAATCTCTATAAGAATTTTGCTGCAAACCTCCTTCTGCTCCCGCATAAAACACCATTAATTCTCCAACTAAATCAATTGAAGCCGTAACGTTTGGATAAATATAAAAACTGCTTTTATCATTCTCCAGGTCCATACTATAAAAAGCGGAAGCACCAATATTAAATGACCAATCATTTCTAACTAAAGAAAAACTTGGTTGAACTCCGAAATTTGCAAAACCATATTTTGCTGGTGTAAATTGGTAGTACGGCTGATTAAAACTTCCACCAACATAATCAACCACAAAGGTTGACTGAATTTGCAAATCATTTATATCAAAACTTATTTTTGGTTTAACAATTAATCTATTCTCTTCAGATTTATAAGAATCCCAAAAACGGTTAAATTTTACCTCTATTCTATTAAAGATGCTCTCGTTTAATTCTACCACAGATCCAACATTCACATTGTGATAAGTATGCTCTGGATTAATGCTGTTCAAAATTATATTTGTGGCCTCTGGAGTAAGACTTGCCGAAAATGCTTTTGGAAGACCATACCAATTATATGATTGGTTTTGATATCCTGCATCCACTCTCCAAGACAAATTCTGAACGTTGTAGCCATAAGTTAGATCAAGTGAAGAATCGTTGTAGTCATTGTCAAGAAATGTGTTTTTTACACCACCTTCAGACGAAATATGTCTAACCATTCCGCTTACAAAACTATTGTCTCCAACTGGCTGCGTTACATAAAGCTCGCCAAGGATTGTCCCGTAATTCCCTAAACCTATCGTTGCGAAATTGCTAAATAGTTGTTCCTGTTTCTTTTTATCAACTCCTGCCGCGCGGCCTTTACTAGGTGAAAAAGTAGAAGCTACTGGAAATGAAAAGATGTTATATTTTATCTCTTCCTTTTTCTCATTGTCCTCATCTTGCATCTTTGGAGTTTCTTTCAATTTGAAAGCATCCGAAATAGTTGGTGTATAAGGTTTGACAACGTTGACAACTTCAGTACCAATATTCTCGTCTTTCTTTTGCGAAAACATCGTTTGTGCAGCAAGTAAAACTACTAATGCAATACTATATTTTTTATCTAAAATCATAATTTTCTTTTATAAAATATCAATCGAAATGGATCTTAACGAACAGAAACTGCTCGTTAATTTTGAACTGATGAATTGGTTTTCGACTCTTCTCCTTTAATTTTTGCAAGTTCAGTTTTTGCTTCTTCTACAACATCTTGATAAGCAGTAAAGTTTTTAATTACACTTTCCAAAATATAGGTAGCTTGAAAACTGTCCTTCAAACCGTAAAAGTTCTTTGCCATAACAATCAGTCCTTTTGCTCCAAAATATTTATAGCTTGAATAGTTTTTCGTTAGTTTTTGAACCGCAGCGTTAGATACTTCAAATTTTCCATCCTTATTTTTAAAGTAGGCATCGTAATATAGGGCTTCTGCAGCAAGCTCACCAGTCGCGATGCTTAGCAAATTTGCGTAAGCAGTACGAGCTTTCGCTTCATCATTTGTTTTTATTGCAGAACGTGCGACAATAATTTGAGCATCTGCTTTTACCTTTGCATCAGTTTTTGGGTTGCCTAAAACTTTATCTGCATACATTTCTGCATTTACATAATCTTTCTGCTCGTAATAAGTCTTCATCAAGTTCGCTTGCGCAAATGTTACGTTTTGCGGGAAGTCAGCTTCTGTTTCCAATCTTTTTAGTGTTGAAATTGTTTTCGCAACATCTGCTTTTTTGATATAAATTTCAGCTAACCTTGCAAGTGATTGCTCCGTAAATTCACTTCTCTGTTTACCAACTACATATTCGTAATTCGCAATTGCATTGTTTGGCAAACCATCATTAAAGTAAGATTGTGCCAAATAGAAGTTCGCTTTTAAAGCATGAAGACCATTCGGGAAAGTTGAAATGTAAGATGAAAGCGCTGCAATTGCAGGTTTAGTTTCATTCTGAAGGTATTTCTTTTCAGCACTCTTATAAGTGTCGTTATCCAAATCAACATCCGAAACTTCGACGAATGCTAGTGTTTTTACCCAAGCCGCATATTCGTTTACTCTTCCTGAGTCCATATATATAAGTCTTGCTGTTGCCACAGCTTCTAAAGCTTCGGGAGATTGTGGATATTCTGCAGCTACTTTTTTGAATTTCGCCAAAGCGTCATTGTCTTTCTCAGCATTATAATAAACCAATCCTTGGCGTAAGATCGCTTTTGAACTATACAATCCGTTTTTAAATTCGGAAACTAATTTGTCATAAGTCTTAAGACCTAAATCTGTTTTGTTTTCGGTGATGTAGGTGTTTCCAAGTTCAAACATAACATCATCTCTATAAGATGACTTTGGAAATTGATCTAGAAATTTATTTAAATCTTCAATTTTCCTGTCATTTCTTGCAACAAATCCGTAGCTAATTGCTTTTTGATATGCGGCATAATCAGCATCAATACTTTTAAGCTCGATCGCTTTATTGTACGCATCCATCGCTGGCCAATATTTACCAGAAACAAAACGGCTGTCTCCCAGTCTTAAGTACGAATCATTAAGTCTTACATTATCTTTTGGTGAAGCATCAATTTGCTTTTGGAAATAATCTCCTGCCTGATCGTATTCTTTTAGTTTAAAATAAGTGTAGGCAATATTATAATTGCTATTTGCAAATTCTGGAGTGTTTTTGGCTTCCGCCGAATTTATAAATTGCTTAAAAGTAATAAGTGCAGCATTAAAATTGTCTAAAACATATTCTGTTTCCGCTTTCCAAAAAGTAGCTCTAGCCAAAAACTTTGCATCACGAGGCTCGTTAATCGACTTTACAAATAATTTTAAAGCTTCAGAATAGCTTCCGTCAGTATATAATTCTAAACCTCTATAAAATGCCACTTTCTGGTATGCAGCTTTGTTAGTAGATTTATTTTTTTCTAATAAATCTAAAGCTCCTTGGTAATTTTTTGAAGTAATGTACGAATCAATCAAAAGATTTTCAATCTCAAGTTTCGCTGGAGATTTTGGATATTTCTGAATAAAGGCATTCAATACGTCTGGCACTGCTTGATAAGAGTTACCGATTTCGTAACTTACTTTAGCATAATTTAAAGCAGCATCTTCTTGAATTTTTTCGTCAAAGGTCATTTCCGAAGCATTCTTGAAAGCATTCAAAGCCTGAAGTTTCTTATTAGTTTTCAAATAGCTTTCTCCTAAATGGTAGTAAGCATTTTGAGCCACCGAATCATTTCCACCTACAATTTTATTAAATTGCGCAATAGCATTTTCAAAATCATTTTGCTTGTAGTATGCATATCCTAATTGGTAATAGTCAGTATTATTCCATTTCCCTTTTTTTCCTTTATACTGGTTTAGGTACGGAATCGCTTCTGCATATTTTTCAAGGTTGAAATAACTTTCTCCAATAATCTTATTCAATTCAGATTTTTCGATTGCATTACTTTTGGCCATAGCCGCTTTTCCTAATTCAATCGCTTTATCAAATTTTCCTAGTTTGAAATTCATGTCTGCTTGAAAATACGAAAGCTTCTCTTTATACTTTTCTTCTCCAGAAACTTCGTCAAAGTATTTTGTTGCTTCCTTATA
>CBDUDY010000061.1:0-11601 GCA_965366055.1 uncultured bacterium | reverse complement strand
ATCCTATTTTCTTCCTAGCTTGGACTACAACTCCTTGGACTTTACCTTCAAATACAGCATTGACCGTTGGACCAAAAATTGATTATGTATTGGTGAAAACCTTTAATCAATATACATTCTTGCCTATAAATGTGATTCTTGCCAAAAACTTGGTTGGAAAGCAATTTGGAAAAGGATATCAGAAAGCAGAAGATGCTTCGGCATTTGCGAATTATAAAGAAGGTGACAAAGTGATTCCTTTTCAGGTAATTGCTGAGTGTAAAGGATCGGATTTAGTGGGAATAAAATATGAGCAGTTGATGCCTTATGTACTTCCGTACCAAAATCCAGAAAATGCTTTTAGAGTAATTGCCGGGGATTTTGTTACGACCGAAGATGGAACTGGAATTGTGCATACTGCGCCAACTTTTGGAGCAGATGATGCCAAGGTTGCGAAAGAAGCGAAACCAGAAGTTCCTGCAATGCTTGTTCTTGACGAAAACGGAACGGCAGTACCATTAGTAGATTTGCAAGGACGTTTCATCCAAGGAATGAAAGAACTTTCTGGTAAATACGTAAAAAACGAATATTACGACGAAGGTCAAGCGCCAGAAAGATCGGTAGATGTTGAAATCGCAATTAGACTTAAGGAAGAAAATAAAGCTTTTAAAGTTGAGAAATATGTCCACAGTTACCCACATTGCTGGCGTACGGACAAACCTATTTTGTATTATCCACTAGATTCTTGGTTTATAAAAATCTCATCGGTAAAAGAAAGACTTTTTGAACTGAATGAAACTATCAACTGGAAACCAAAATCTACTGGTGAAGGACGTTTTGGAAACTGGCTTAAAAATGCCAATGACTGGAATCTTTCTCGTTCTAGATATTGGGGAATTCCATTGCCAATCTGGAGAACAGAAGATAAGACCGAAGAAATTCTGATTGGTTCGGTTGAAGAACTTTATAATGAAATAGAAAAATCTATCGCTGCTGGATTTATGACTGAGAATCCTTTCAAAGGTTTTGAAGTTGGAAATATGAGCGAAGAAAATTACGATATTATCGACTTGCACAAAAATGTAGTGGATGCAATTACGCTAGTTTCGGCTTCGGGCAAAGAAATGAATCGCGAAGCAGATCTTATTGATGTGTGGTTTGATTCGGGCGCAATGCCGTATGCACAATGGCATTACCCTTTTGAAAATAAAGATAAAGTTGACGGAAAAACAGCGTATCCTGCTGATTTTATTGCTGAAGGAGTAGATCAAACTCGTGGATGGTTTTATACATTGCACGCGATTTCGACTTTGGTTTTTGATCAAATAGCTTACAAAAATGTCGTTTCTAACGGACTTGTTTTAGATAAAAATGGACAAAAAATGTCCAAACGTCTTGGAAATGCTGCAGATCCTTTTGAGACTATTTCTCAATATGGACCTGATGCTACAAGATGGTATATGATTTCAAATGCAAATCCTTGGGACAATCTTAAATTTGATGCAGAAGGAATTGCTGAGGTGCGTCGTAAATTTTTTGGAACACTTTACAACACCTATTCATTCTTTGCTTTATACGCAAATATTGACAATTTTACCTATCGAGAAGCAGAAGTGCCGCTTGAACAACGACCAGAAATTGATCGTTGGATTTTGTCAGAATTAAATACATTAATCAAAAATGTTGATGGATTTTATTCAGATTACGAGCCTACAAAAGCAACTAGAGCGATTTCTGATTTTGTTCAGGAAAACTTGAGTAACTGGTACGTAAGATTGTGCCGTCGTCGTTTCTGGAAAGGAGAATATGAGCAAGACAAGATTGCTGCTTATCAAACATTATATACTTGCTTGATTACGGTTGCAAAACTATCCGCTCCAGTTGCGCCATTCTTTATGGATAAGCTTTACAAAGATCTTACTACTGCAACAAATAGTGAAAGTTTTGCAAGTATTCACCTTGCTGACTTTCCTAAATTTGACGAAAAATTTGTTGATAAAGCATTGGAAAGCAAAATGCAGAAAGCACAGACAATCTGCTCGCTTGTTTTATCCTTGCGCAAAAAGGAAATGATTAAAGTACGTCAGCCTTTGCAAAAAATACTGATTCCAATACTTGATCAGGCGCAAAGAGAAGAAATTGAAGCGGTTGCCGATTTGATTAAGGCAGAGGTGAACGTTAAGGAAATTGAGTTGTTAGACGACGCTTCAGGCGTGCTAATCAAGCAAATAAAGCCAAACTTTAAAGCGTTAGGCCCCCGTTTTGGAAAAGACATGGGACTGATTGCTAAAGAGATACAGAAATTTGATGCAGATCAAATCAATAATTTAGAGCGAAACAGAGAGATAGTATTGAATATGGATGGAAATGACATAACTTTAACACTAGAGGAGGTTGAAATTACGTCACAAGACATTCCAGGATTGCTAGTAGCATCGTCAGGAACTATTACAGTTGCATTGGATATTACAATATCTGAGGAGCTTAGAAAAGAAGGAATTGCGAGAGAGATCGTAAATAGAATACAGAACTTAAGAAAAGAGAGTGGACTAGAAGTTACAGATAAAATTAAAGTAATCTTACAAGACAACGGAGTGCTGAAAGAAGCCGTAACCGAAAACATGTCGTATATTATGTCTGAAACCCTTACAGAAAGCCTCAAATTTCAAGATGAGATGCCAGACGGCATATTAATAGAATTTGATAATATTACAACCAAAATAATGCTAACTAAATAACCAACCATGACAGACGAAAAAATTAGATATTCAGATGCTGATCTGGCAGAATTTAAGGAATTGATCTTAAAGAAAATAGACAAAGCCCAAAATGACCTAGATCTTATAAAAAGTGCTTATATGAATGACCTTAACAATGGGACTGACGATACGTCTCCCACCTTTAAGGCATTTGAAGAAGGAAGCGAAACAATGTCAAAAGAAGCAAACTCACAGTTAGCTATCAGACAAGAAAAGTTTATCCGCGACCTTAAGAATGCGCTTTTCCGTGTAGAAAGTAAAACTTATGGAGTGTGTAAAGTAACTGGAAAATTGATCGGAAAAGACCGTCTTAAAATTGTTCCGCACGCTACAATGAGTATTGAAGCAAAGAATCTTCAAAGATAATTTGGCATATTACTTAACATAAAACGCTCCTTTAAGGAGCGTTTTGTATATAAAATAATGCTATTTTTGTCAACATAAAATTTCAAGTAAATGTCATTAGTAAAAGCCTACCTCCTTATTTTCGTTATTTTGCTGGTAGACCAAGTTTCCAAAATATATATAAAAACTCATTTTGTTCTTGAAGAGCAGATAGAAGTTCTTAGTTGGTTTAAAATATACTTTATTGAGAATGAAGGCATGGCTTGGGGAACCAAGATTCCAGGGGAATTTGGCAAACTCTTTCTAACATTATTTAGAATTGTAGCTGTTGGCGGAATTGCTTGGTGGCTTTCAGATTCTGTCAAAAAGCACGGATCAACTATCTTAATTGTCGCAGTATCACTAATTTTAGCAGGCGCGGCCGGAAATATTATCGATTCAATTTTTTATGGCGTAACCTTCAATCACAGCGAGCATCAAGTAGCTACAGCATTTTCAGATCAGCCTTACGGGACATGGTTTCACGGCAAGGTCGTAGATATGTTATATTTCCCAATTTGGAAAGGATTTTTACCGTCGTGGCTGCCAATTTGGGGTGGTACCTATTTCACATTCTTCAACGCAATTTTCAATATCGCCGATATGGCAATTTCCACAGGGGTAGGAATGTTGCTAGTTTTCAATAAAAAAGCTTTTCCAAACGGGTAACTTTTTTTTAGGAGCTTTTACCTGCTTTTCTCTGCAATTCCTCGCCAGAAAGGTTTTTTTTGTAGGCATAAAAGGATCACGATAGCTATCGGGATCCTTTTCTACCAGAAAAAAATACCTTTCTTGTCTGCGGGATTTGCGCTGCAATCAGGGCTATGGCTTAAAGTCGTAAATCATATTTGGTGTAACACAGAAATCTAGTTCTTGATCAGTTTTATAAATCCCTTTTATACTTTCTACTGCTTCAAAAAAAGAAAGTCCAATCTTGATAGTGTTTTCGCGACAAGCGCCAAGAAAAGTGTCGTAAAATCCTTTTCCGTAACCCACACGGTGGCCCAATTTGTCAAACGCAAGCAGCGGAACAAACACAACATCAATTTTTGATACTGGAACTTCAAGCCCATCGACTGGTTCAGGAATGTTGAATTTGTTTTTCTTGATTTTGGTATTATCAGTCAACAGAAAATGCGTCATCGAGCAATCCTCAAAATTACTTTTAGAAATTACAATCTCTTTGTCTCTTCCCGCTAATAAATGCAGGATAAATTCGGTATCAATCTCGTTGTGATTTTCTATTGGCAAAAAAAGATGGTAGTAAGTTAGATTCCAAATCGGCATTGTTATTAATTGATTGGCAATTGCCAAACTCATTTCCTCTCTTTTTTCAGAAGATAATGCTGCTCTCTTTTCTTTATAGATTTTCCGAAGTTCTTTCTTTTCCATTTTGGCGTTTTACAAAGTTCTAAATTACCGAATAATTTAAGAGAATCAAAAAAATGGAATAATCGAAATAATGGAATGATTAAAATAATCAAAAAAATCCAACGATTGAAATTTTAACACACGCATCCAGAAAACCACATAGTAGAATGATCCCGTAGGGATAAAATGATTATAGAAGTCGTTTTGTATAGTTTCTCGACCCAGTAGCGGTCGCACATTTTAGCAATATTACCATGACATTCTCTGTAAAGTTCGAAATATTATAATGCGACTTTTCACATTCGACCGCGATTGGGTCGTACTATGATTGAATTGTTTTTTTCTATAAACATAGAAACCAGATGGGGTCAAAAATAATATGAAGTAGCAGAATCAGGTGCGTCATTGATATTTCCTCAAAACTCAACACATATTAAGAATAATTTCAGAAGTGGCGTAATCAAATTCTTTTTATTAATTCGTCGAAGGCCAAAAGCTGGAATAATTTCAGAATGTGCCAGATACGAATTTGAATTCGACTTTCGGCGAAAGCCAAAAATCTTATCTTCCCAAAACCTAGATTTCAATTTTGAAATTGTTAAAGATTTTTAATTTGGCTATCTTGTGGTCTTTAAAAACCACATAAATTTTTTGAATGAAGTCAATAATTACAATTTTCTTGAGAAGTTTAGTATTTATGGCCCTTTTAATAGCGCTTTCTCAAATATTTGCGAATGATTTTACTGAGATTGTCTGGGGTAGAAATGTCTTTCTACCTGCTTTAATGTTCACAATTATCTTGGTTCTTATCCAAGTGATTGCCGCATCTTATGCTGGAGTGAAAAATGATTATTCTCCCCGTCAAATACAAACTCACGATGGAGCGGTAGATTTGAAAATGCTGGCGATGGAAATTCGAAAAGCAACCAAATGGGTTTTAGAAGTAGAAAATAGCAGCACACTTCGTTACCGTTCTGGATTTGATACTTTGAGGTCTTTTGGAGAGACTATAATTATTAACAACGAAGAGGATAAAATTCGAATTACAAGCAGACCGATGCTACGCTCTACTTTGTTTGATTATGGTAAAAACTTCCAAAATGTGGAACTAATAAAAACTCTGATTGTAAAATTGCAATAATTTACGATTTAAATTTTGTTCCACAGTTTGGACATTCGCAGTCTTTATCAGAGTCCTTCTGAGATTGCATTCTACTTATAAATGCCGAACTTATAATACCTGTAGGCAATGCTACAAAACCAATTCCGACCAAGGCTATTATGGAACTTAGAATTTTTCCAAGACCAGTTATTGGATAAATATCGCCATAACCTACGGTTGTCAATGTTGCAACTGACCACCACATTGCTTGACCAATATTTTCGAATTTCTCCGGCTGCACTTCATTTTCTACATAAAACATAAGCGTAGAAGATAAAATCATTAAAATAAAAGCCACGAAAATTGTAATTCCCAACTCCGATTTCGATTCTTTCAAAACAGATGTAATTGTTTGCAAAGACTTTGATAATCTTCCAAGCTTCAATATTCTTAGCAATCTAAAAAGTCGAAGTACACGAAGTACTCTTAGGTCAAACTTAAAGAATAGTGGTAAGTAGAAAGGTAAAATGGCAAAAAGATCAATCAATCCGTAAAATGAAAAGATAAATTTCAGACGTTTTACAAATCCATTTTTCCCTTCAAATTCCAGATCAGCAGTCCACAATCGTAATAGATATTCGATGCTAAAAATGATAACTGTTAATATTTCGAAATATTCAAACCACTCGACATATTCATTAAAAACGTCTTTGTATGAGGCCACAATAAGCGTGCACACATTCAAACAAATGAGTAGGTAGATGAAATTTAGAAATAGCGGACTTTCGTTTATAAATTTCTTTACTTTTAGCTTTAGCATCGTATTTGAATTGTTTAGTGAAGGTTTGCAAAAGTAAAAACCAAAATCTATAAAACAAAAAACCTCTAGAAAATTCTAAAGGTTTTGAGGGTGTGGTTGGTTGTTGGTTGTACTAATAAATAGTATTATCTTTTAATAAACTTCATTGTGCTTGAAGTAGTATCTGCTGAAGTCATTTTGATGAGGTAAATTCCTTGCGAAATAGCATCTACTAAAATCTGATTATTGCGAGCGCTTACAACGCCAGACATAATTTCGGCACCCTGAAGGTTAAAAATTCTGTACGATATATTTTCGGCAGTTGCAGTAGAAATGTTCAACACATTATTTACTGGATTTGGATAAACTGAGAATGTAGTTTTAGTTGCATCAGTTAGACCAAGAACATTTGTGATTTTTACAGTATAATCCTCAGTTTCCCCCCAATCAAGAATTCCAAGAGATGTCTCTCCTTCATTACAAGGAGGCGTGTAGAAATTTGTTCCTTGCGAAAATACATCATCTTCGGCAACCCTAACTCTCATTCGAGTTTCGCCAAGAAGCGCATTTGCAGGAATTGTAAAAGATTGTGTTACGGCAACATTACTTCCCATTTCTAATGGAATATTTACTGTTCCAACAACACGTTCTAGAGGAGTGAAAATACCGTCTTGATCAAAGTCGATCCATACTCCATAACCACAAGCTCCAAAGGTGTCAAATTTTAATGTTATTTCATGAGATTGTCCGCGCTCTAATTCTATCGATTCAAGATTGTTGTAAAAAACATAATGTGGAAATGCATATCGACCGCCACTTATATTATTCAAATTGCTTATTTGAACTTGATTAATAGAGTTGTCAATGTCAAAAACACCATTATCAAAAGTTGCTAAACAATATGGAGCTGGATTTATAGATTGTGCAAATGTGAAACTTGAAAATGCAAGTAATGCTAAAATGTAATTTTTCTTCATAAGATTTAGGGTCTATTTTATAAAGCCAAATCTATACATAAATTTCCGATTTCCTTAACAAAGCTTTAAGAAATATTGCTAGTCGTAACTTTACGTACTATTCCAATTTTAAAATAATTAAGGCTTTAAAATAAATTAACAAACTCATTAACTATTTCATCTTTCACGCTATTGTCTTAATAAGTAACTTTGCAATATGCAGTTACCACCTTTAGCCTTACAGATTCAGACACTTCCTGATAGTCCTGGAGTTTATCAATATTATGATAAGGAAGGAAAGATTCTTTATGTAGGAAAGGCTAAAAATTTGAAGAAACGCGTTGCTTCTTATTTTAATAAAGTCCATGACATTGGTCGTACGAATGTTCTGGTAAAGAAAATCGTCACCATAAAACACATTGTTGTTTCTACAGAAAGTGATGCCTTACTACTTGAAAACAACCTGATCAAAACCCTTCAGCCACGCTATAATGTGTTGCTAAAAGATGACAAGAGCTATCCTTGGATCTGTATCAAAAACGAACCTTTTTCGAGGGTATTTTCTACTCGTCGAATGATTAAAGATGGATCTGAATATTTTGGACCGTATACAAGTTTCAAAATTGTCTACACTTTGCTTGACATGATCAAGGAAATTTATCCACTTCGCACTTGTAATTACGATTTGACAAAGCAGAATATCGATAGTGGAAAATATAAAGTTTGTCTCGAATATCATATCGGAAACTGCAAAGGTCCCTGTGAAGGGCTAGAGCCATTAGAAACGTATCAGAAGGAAATTGATGCTATTCGTGAAATTCTCAAAGGAAACTTCAAGCAAAGTATTAGAGATTTCAAGGTTCAGATGAAAGACTTTGCTGAAAATCTTGAGTTTGAAAAAGCCCAGAGAATAAAAATAAAAATTGATGTTCTTGAAAACTATCAATCGCGCTCACAAGTCGCTAATCCAAGGATCAAAAACTTGGATGTTTTTTCAATCATTTCTGACCAAGATTCGGCTTTTGTAAACTTTATTCAAATTTCTCACGGGTCGATTATCCGATCTCATACGATGGAACTGAAAAAACAACTTGAAGAATCCGATAAAGAATTGCTGGAACTTGCGATCATTGAAATACGGGAACGTTTTGGACTTCTTACTAGAGAAATTCTTGTACCATTTGAAGTGGAAGTAGGAGAAGGAATAAAAACTACGATTCCGCAGCTTGGAGATAAGAAGGAGGTACTTGATTTATCTATCCGAAATGCTAAATATGTTCGAATTGAAAAATTAAAACAATTGCAAATCGTGGATCCAGACAGACATACAAATCGAATTATGGCCCAGATGAAGAGTGATCTTCGCCTTCATGAAGAGCCTCGACATATAGAATGTTTTGACAATTCTAATATCCAAGGTACAAATCCGGTTGCTGCATGTGTAGTTTTTAAAGACGGAAAGCCAAGCAAGAAAGATTATCGACATTTTAATATTAAAACTGTCGAAGGACCTGATGATTTTGCCTCAATGGAAGAAGTGGTTTATAGAAGGTATAAAAGACTTTTGGAAGAAGAGCAACCGCTGCCGCAATTAATAATTATTGATGGAGGAAAGGGACAATTGTCATCGGCACTCAAAAGTTTGGAAAAATTAGAATTACGTGGAAAAATTGCAATCGTTGGAATTGCCAAAAGATTAGAAGAACTTTTTTATCCGGATGATCCGATTCCGCTTTATCTAGATAAAAAATCTGAAACCTTGAAAATCATTCAGCAACTTCGAAACGAAGCACACCGTTTCGGAATTACTCATCACCGTAATAAACGCAGTAAAGGAGCGTTACAATCATCACTAGAAACAATTCCTGGAATTGGCGAAAAAACAATGCAAGCACTTATTTCTCATTTCAAATCTATGAAAAGAGTAAAAATGGCAGAAGAAAAAGACGTTGCAGCCGTAATTGGACTTTCAAAAGCCAAAAAAATTACGGACTTTTACGCTGATACCCCAAAAGATTTATGAAAAACATCTTCCTAACGCTCTCACTAACTCTTTTATTTTCAAGTTCTTTTGCACAGCAACCCCTAGATTCTCTGCTACAAAACAAAATTCCTATTAGAGTCGGATTGGTTTTAAGTGGTGGTGGAGCAAAAGGCTTTGCACATATTGGAGTGCTAAAAGTTCTTGAAGAGGCAAATGTCAAAGTTGACTTTATTGGAGGTACATCTATGGGTGCGATTATTGGTGGATTATATGCTTCGGGTTATAATGCCAAACAGATAGATTCAATTTTTAAAACAACTGATTTTGAGGCAATCATTCAAGATCAAATTCCAAGATCTTCCAAAAATTATTATATCAAGCGCAACGATGAGCGCTATGCGCTTTCACTTCCTGTTGATAAATTTAGAATTGGTGTGCCAACGGCGTTTTCAAAAGGTCTTTATAATTATAATCTCCTAGCAAAATTATTACACTCCGCAAGAGACATTAATGATTTTTCCAAACTTCCCATTCCCTTTTTATGCATAGCAACTGATATAGAAACTGGCGAAGAAATTCTCTTAAATAAAGGATATTTACCGCAGGCAATTGTCGCTTCGGCTGCATTCCCTTCTCTTTTTGCACCTGTCGAAATTGATGGTAGGTTACTTGTAGATGGTGGCGTAAAAAATAATTATCCAATTGACGAAGTGCTAAAAATGGGCGCCAATTTCATTATTGGTGTTGATGTGCAGGACGGTTTAAAGAGTCGAGAAAATCTTACTGGAGCTACTAAAATTCTCGTTCAAGTATCGATCCTTTCGCTAAATGAAGGTATGCACGAAAAAATTGCAAAGACAAATGTCTATATTAAACCAGATATTAAAGAATATGGAGTTGTTTCCTTTACAGAAGGAAATCAAATTATTGAAAAAGGAGCGGAAGCTGCAGAAGCTGTAATAGATCAACTGAGAAAAGTGGGTATTCCTGGTTATGTAAACAAAGGGAAAAAGGAAGTAAGTAGTGATATTATTGTCAACAGGATAAATATTAATCCTCTTCAAAATTATACCAATTCATATGTTTTGGGAAAATTAGGGATCAAAGATCAAGAATCTATTACATATGACGAGTTGCGAAGTGGAGTAGATAATTTGGCAGCATCAAGAGATTTTAGTACTATTAGCTATACAATTGATCACGATGAGGAGTGTGGAGAAACTATTAATTTTAAACTAACGGAGAATAAAATAAAAACCTATTTCAAAGTTGGCGCACATTACGACGGATTATTTAAAACCGCAGTTTTAGCAAATTTGACTAGAAAAAAAGTACTGTTCAAAAATGATGTTATATCGCTTGATGCAATAGTGGGAGATAATATTAGGTATAATTTTGATTATTATATTGATAATGGATTCCATTTTAGCTTTGGAGTCAAATCTAGTTTTAGCACTTTTAGTAGAAATGTTGGTACGGATTTTAGTGAAGGTCAATTGCTAGAATTATTAGGAGTAAATTCGATTAATATCAATTTTAGTGATTTTTCAAATGCAGCTTACTTGCAAACTATATTTGCACATAAGTTTGTCTTAGGTCTTGGTGTGGAAGTAAAGCACCTAAAAATAAAATCTGAAACACTTATCAGCACAAGTCCAGATTTTGATAATAGTACATATCTAAGTGCTTTTGGATATTTGAAGTACGACGCTTACGACAATAAGTTTTTTCCTAAGAAAGGTTGGTATGCTTCTGGCGATTTCCAATATTACCACAGTTCAACAGATTTTTCTGGAAATTTCCACCCATTTTCTATAGCCAAGGCTGATGCCGGATATGCGCATACCATTTATACAAACTTTTCTGCAAACTTTCAGACAGAAGCGGGTTTCAAAATTGGTGCAGATAGCGTACCTTATTTTGACTTTATTTTGGGAGGGTATGGTTTTGAGCCATTAAATAACATTCGACCATTTTATGGTTTTGATTTTTTAAGTCTTTCTGGCGACAGCTATATCAAATCTACTTTGACATTTGATTATAATTTTTTCAAGAGAAACCATCTCAATGCGAGTGTTAATATGGCAAGTATAGCCGATGGTTTATTTTCAAGTCCTGATTGGCCATCTGCTCGTAAACATTTAGGATATGCTGTTGGGTACGGCTTAGAAACGATTCTGGGTCCAATGGAAATAAAGTATACTTGGTCCCCAGAATTATCAAAAGGATTTACTTTTGTGACGATAGGTTTTACTTTTTAGAAGTAG
>CBDUDY010000060.1:0-11664 GCA_965366055.1 uncultured bacterium | reverse complement strand
TTCCCCTCAAAAACAAGGTCAACCCACTGTCTTTTTAAAATGTCTAATTTCATTTGATTTGTTTGTTAGGTTATCGGGTTGTTCCTATTTCTCACCTTCTAACGCAGTCACTTCGTCTGGAGAGATATCAACAATTGCGTACGTTGGTACATCCGCGATTGCCATTTCATCTAATATGTCTACCAAGTTTTTATAATTTGATTTTTTACTAGGCTTGATAATAACTATTAGTCCTTGGTCCGGTTTTCCACGTCCCGTAGAATACTGTAATACCTCCGCTTTTCTTTTAATCAATTCTTTTCTCAATCCGTCTCTACCGTAGGCAATTTTGGTTGGAGCCATAGGAGCATTCATGATACCCATATAGTATTCCAATTTATTCTCATCACCTAGTAGAAGAGTCATAGTACGATTTTCATCAACTTTAAAGTTTAAATCAACTTTTTCGTCTTTGTCTGGCATACCTAAATCCATCGATTGAGGTTTTGATAAAGAGGTCGTTAGCATAAAGAAAGTAATCAATAAGAATGCCAAATCCACCATTGCAGTTAAATCTACACTTGAACTTAGTTTCTTACTTCTAACCTTGCCGCCCTTTTTTCCAGAGTCTCCTCCAGTATTTAATTCAGCCATTATTTATCTTTTTATTTTTAAAAATCTTTTCCTCTCAAGCCGGTCACTAGATTAAAGCTATTCACTTTTTGATCTTGTAACATATCAATAACTTGCTTAATTTCAGGATACTCTTCTTTTGCGTCGCCCTTGATTGCAAATTGCAATGGCTTATCTTGTAAGTCAATATTGGCTTGGCGCGCACTTCTAATCCAATCTGCTAATTGATTATTCAAAGAGTCTTTAGGAATAGAAGATTGAACACCTTCTTCCATACGCTCTGCATTAGTCATCGCAATAACAGACTTTAATTGTTCTATCGGCACACCAAAACCTTCGATAAGTGAAAAACGTTTCTTTTCATTTTCAGAAAAAGTAACACCATATTTCTCTCCCATCAGTTCTAATGTTTTAATCCTAACATCTCCCCCTACAACTCCGAAGAAAACTTTACCGTGACCTATAGTAATTGTTGCTAAATCTGTATCAGGCAATTTTGTCTGTACACTAGAAACCGGCGTATCCACCGCTAATGGTTCTGGTTGTTTTGCTGTTGCGGTCAAGATGAAGAAAGTAAGCAGTAAGAATGCGACGTCGCACATAGCAGTCATATCTACTGCGCTCGCATTTTTTCTCGTTTTTACTCTAGCCATTTGATATATTTTTAATTAGAAAAATCGAGGTTATAAAATCATACAACCTCAATTTTTTCAATTATGTTATAATTAGTTTTTTAAGCTTCCTCTTGAACGTCTGTAAGTATTAACGATAGTTGAACTTGCCTCATCAATAGAGTAAGTAAGAACGTCAATTTTAGAAGTAAAGAAGTTGTAAGCGATAATCGCTAAAGCAGAAGTAGAAATACCAGTAGCAGTATTAATAAGTGCTTCAGAAATACCATTTGCAAGCGCAGCTTGATCTGGTGCTCCAGAAGTAGCAAGTGCACCAAACGCTGTAATCATCCCCATTACTGTCCCTAAAAGACCAGCAAGTGTACCTAAAGATACTAATGATGACAATACAGTCATATTTTTTTCCAACATTGGCATCTCTAAAGAAGTAGCTTCTTCGATTTCCTTTTGGATAGTCTCAGCAGCACTTTCGCTATCGAAACCCTCTTTTTGTACTTCTTTATATTTAACTAAAGCTGAACGGATTGCATTTGCAACAGATCCCTTTTGTTTATCACATGCAGCGATTGCAGCGTCGATATTTCCAGCAGTAATATCTGCTTGAACAGTCTTCATAAAAACATCAAGATTTCCTGTACCTGCAGCTTTTGAGATAACGAAGAAACGCTCGATTGAAAACACTACAACCATAAGAAGTAACCCAAGTAGTACTGGAACAATTTTTCCACCTTTGTAAATCATCCCAAGAAGATTTCCTGATAATGGATGACCTGTATTGTCTCCATTTTCGAAGTTTGATGGCGACCCCATAATATATCTCCAAATCAGAGTTCCCATTCCGATACACGCAATGATCACAATTAAAGAAAATATATTTCCTCCTGTAATACCACCTTCTTTTTTAACGTTTGCCATTTTTTTAAATTTTAATGTTCTTTTAATTAATGTTTAATTATCAGTTTTGATTTTTTGATAGGAGCAAATTTAAATTTTTACTTCAAATAAAAAAACTTTTTTTACTTTTATTATGAAGTCATAACACAAGCATAACAGTAATAAAAAGTTTATAATAAATTAAATCCACTTTAAAAGAGATCCAGCGCAAAATTTCCTCTTAAACTTCAACGGAGCAAAAGTAAATTTATTACAGTCATTAAAATCTTCGTTCATTTTTAAAGTATCTTGCAATATCATATTTATAGAGACCACTTATAATTAAGAACCAATTATGGATAAAACTGCCGACTTTACAAAACATATTAATACAGGCTACACTCCCAAAGGGAGAAGCATTACATTAGGATCTGCAATGCTAGATGGAGAAGTTATTCCTGAAGCATCCATAAATATTCCTTTAAAGACGCTCAATCGACATGGATTAATAGCAGGAGCTACCGGTACCGGAAAAACAAAAACGATTCAAGTTTTGTCTGAGCAATTATCTGCACAAGGTATTCCTGTTTTGATGATGGACATCAAAGGAGATTTTAGTGGAATTGCAGAGAAAGGAGAAGAGAAATCTTTTATTACAGAGCGAATGGCAAAGCTGAACTTATCCTTCACACCTCAGTCATTTTCAACGGAGTTACTAACTTTGAGTGAACAAAATGGCGTTAGACTTCGCGCAACAGTTTCCGAATTTGGCCCAGTTTTGTTCTCTAGAATATTAGATCTTAATGATACACAAAGTGGCGTTATTGCGGTAATATTTAAGTTTTGCGACGATCATAAAATGCCTCTTCTAGACTTAAAAGACATCAAAAAAGTTTTGAATTACATCAACGAAGAAGGCAAGCCATTAATCGAAAAAGATTACGGGAGAATTTCAACCGCGACTACAGGCATTATATTGAGAAAAATCATAGAACTTGAACAGCAAGGTGGAGATTTATTCTTTGGAGAATTATCATTTGACATTCATGATTTAATGCGAATAAATGATAAAGGGCAGGGATATGTAAATGTACTTCGACTAACAGATATTCAGGATAAACCTAAATTATTCTCCACCTTTATGCTAAGCCTTTTGGCAGAAATATATGAACAGATGCCCGAAAAAGGAGATGCTGAACAGCCTGAACTAATCATTTTCATTGACGAAGCGCACCTTATATTTCAAGAAGCGAGCAAAGCTTTGCTAAATCAGATTGAAACAATCGTAAAACTTATTCGATCCAAAGGAGTAGGAATTTTCTTTATTACACAGAATCCAATGGATGTGCCTGCTGGAATTTTGGCTCAATTAGGATTAAAGATTCAGCATGCACTTCGCGCCTTTACGGCAAATGATAGAAAAGCTATTAAGATGACATCTGAAAACTATCCTCTATCGGACTATTACAAGACTGCAGAAGTTTTGACTTCCTTAGGAATTGGAGAAGCATTAGTTACAGTTTTGAATGAAAAAGGCTCCCCTACTCCGCTTGCGGCGGTGATGATGAGAGCTCCAGAAAGCAGAATGGATATTCTTACTGCATCTGAAATAGATCTTATCAATGCAAAATCTAAGCTTGTCAAAAAATATAGTGAGGTGATCGACAGAGAAAGCGCTTATGAAATTCTGAATAAAAAAATTGCTGAAATGGAGGAAGCGGCAGCAGCTAAGCAATTACAAGAAGAAAAAGTGAAGCCCAAAGCTACTACTGAAAGTTCAGCAACTATGAGCCCCACAACAAAGTCTGTTATTAAGGTCGTTACGAGCGCCACATTTATCAGAGGATTTTTTGGAATAATGAGTAAGCTTATTAAAGGAAAATAGAAAATTTAAAATCCGACCTTTGACCTTTAACTATATTCAAAAGCATTAAAGTTTTGTGAATCTCTTTTAGATTTGGAAATATATTGGCGACTTTTAATTGCGATTAAATTATGTAAAACTTACTATTATCCAAAAAACAACCGTAAATGAAAAATTACTTTATACAATCAAAACCTTTTATTGTTCCTACTAATGATGGCAAACTCATTGAAGAGCATCATGGTTTGGCAACGACAAACAATAAGGAAATATCTATAGCTCACATGGTTGCACCACCAGGTTGGACTGAACCTTTTCAGAAACCAGAGTTTGATGAGTACACTTATATTATTAAGGGTAGAAAGCAATTTATTGTCGATGGCGATGTCCTAGTATTAGAAGAAGGACAATCAATAAAAATTTCCAGAGGTGCACAGGTTCAGTATTCAAATCCATTTGACGAACCTTGTGAATATATGTCTATTTGTACTCCTGCTTTCTCAATGAATAACGTCAATAGAGAACTGGAATAAATTCTTTTTTAAAGTTCTCACTCTTCCATAAAAACACTAAAACATGAATGCATCAAAAAGAATAATTATCGTAGGAGCAGGTTTCGCAGGATTGCGATTGGCTCAAGACTTAGAAAAGTCTGAATACGAAGTTTTACTTATTGACAAAAATAACTACCACCAATTTCAACCTCTGATGTATCAGGTTGCAACTGCGCGTTTGGAGCCAGCGAGTATTGCTTTCCCTTTGCGGAAAGTTTTTCAGCATTCTAACAATGTCCGAATTCGAATTGCAAAAGTTAAAAAAGTTGATGCTGCCACAAAAGTACTACATACTACTGCTGGAGAATTCCCGTATGATTATTTGGTAATGGCACAAGGTTGCACAACGAATTATTTTGGGAATGAAAATCTTGAACGCTCTGCTTTTCCAATGAAATCTGTACCTGAAGCATTGCAACTTCGCAACAGAATTTTGCAAACTTTTGAAGAGTCACTATCAACAAGTGGTGATGAATTACAAGCTATGCTAAACTTTGTAATTGTAGGCGGTGGACCAACTGGAGTTGAACTTGCTGGGGCACTTGCTGAAATGAAGACAAATGTTCTCCCAAAAGATTATCCAGATCAAGATTTTTCTAAGCTTACAATATATGTTATAGAAAGCGCTCCAAATGTTCTGAATGCTATGAGCGAGGAGTCTAAAAAAGCGGCGAAGAAGTATTTGGAAAAAATGGGAGTGATTGTGATGAATGGATCACTTGTAAAAGATTATGACGGAAATATTGTAGAATTAGGAGATGGCTCTACCATTGCGGCAAAAAATGTCATTTGGTCAGCAGGAATTATAGGAAATAAAGTGGAAGGTTTTCCAGAGGAAGCATACACTCGGGGTGGTCGATTAATTGTGAATAGATATAATGAAGTTGAGGCAGTTGAAGGCATTTATGCTCTAGGAGATATCTCATGGATGGCGACTCCTAAATATCCAACAGGACATCCTCAAGTGGCAAGTGTGGCAATTGAACAAGCAAAAGTACTTGCGAAAAATTTTAGAAAACTATCTCATAGCCTCATGCGTGAAGAATATGAGTACCATAACAAAGGATCAATGGCGACTGTTGGAAAACGTAAAGCTGTGGTAGATTTACCATCCTTTAGCTTTCAGGGTAGACTTGCATGGTTCACTTGGATGTTTGTCCACTTAATGCTTATTTTGAGTGTTAAAAATAAATTAATGATTTTCATAAACTGGGCATCAAGCTATTTTAGCAATGACAGTACTCTAAGGGTAATGATCAAGCCTGTAAAACAAAAAGTAAAAAATTAAAGTTTAAGAGTCGAGTAGTTCAATTATTTTCTGCTCGATTTCTTTTGTATGCCAAATATTTTCAATGTTAGAAATAGTCATAATCTCTTCCATTATTGCATTTTGACGATCTCCAATCGTTAGTGCCTCAGCATATGGTCTATGACTAAAGGTAACTCGACTATATAGTGGCAGCCATTTTTCTGGATATTTCTCTGAAAAATGTTTTTCGATCTGTTTTTGCAGTAAAAATTTTTTACTCGCCGTATCTGAGCTCATCTCCATAAAGTTTCTGTATGAAAGCTCAGCAATTGCATCTGCGTTTGGTTTTCGGCTTTTTTGATATTCAGAAAACACACTTTCCCAATCATCTCCGTACTTCTCAATCATTTCGTTAAGGACCGTGATATCTTCAAAACCAGCATTCATGCCTTGTCCGTAAAATGGCACAATTGCATGACAAGCATCACCAATCAATGCAACTTTATCGTGATAGGTCCATGGATAGCACTGCATTGTAACGAGCGAGCTGGTCGGGTTTTTAAAAAAATCTTCAGTAAGATTCTGTATTGCATTAATCGTATCTGGAAAATTCTTTAAGAAGAAATCTTCTACCGATTTTACGTCGGTTAGTTTCTCAAATGAATTCGGACCTTCAAAAGGCATAAACAAAGTGCAGGTAAAGCTTCCATCTAAATTGGGCAATGCAATTAGCATGTATTCCCCTCTAGGCCAAATGTGAAGTGAATTTTTATTTAATTTATGGGTACCATCTTCATTAGCTGGAATATTTAATTCTTTATAACCAGTAGTAAGAAAGTCTTGCTTATAATTAAACATATTCTGACGTTGCATTCTGTGTCGAACACGAGAAAATGCTCCATCCGCTCCAAAAACTACATCGTATTTAAGTGGAGTCCATTCACCTTCCTCAGACTCACCTACGTGTAACGTAGCGGTCGCCAAAGTAACGTCCCAAATTCGAGTCTGAAAGTGGAATTCAGCACCAGCCTCTTCAGCAAGATCAATCATTCGTCTATTAAGAACACCACGTGAAATGCTATAAATAGCCTCACCATCTTTTCCATAATATTGAAATTTCACTTCCTCATCGGTGTGTATTGCACGCTTATCCATGGCAATAGCAATTTCACGAATATCATCACCAATTCCTGCATAATCTAGAGCTTTCCAACCTCTTTGTGACATAGCAAGATTAATCGACCTCCCTGACAAACTTAGCTTTCGAATATCAGGACTGCGATCAAAAACGTGAACCGTATGATTGTACTTTCTGAGATAGATTGCCAATAAAGAACCTACTAATCCCGAACCTACAACTGCTATCTTTAATGGTGCTTGCATATATCTAAGATAAAATGATGACTCAAACTTGAAGTCTGAATTGCTTAATGAAAAAAATCTGCCGTTTAAGCACTTCTTAAATGGCAAATTTCAGTTTGCTTATTTATTATTAACTTCTTTTAAAATTGATTCTGTTTCCAACTGCCATTTTATTATTCTTAGCAAGGATTCCACACATATGAAATAATATTCTCGAACCAACATTTCCATCCCAATCATCTTCGCCAGGAGAAACTTCAACAAGGTCAAAACCTATTATTTCCTTGCCACTATCCCCAAGCTTGCTTAATAAAAACGTTGCTTCTTCAAATGTTAGTCCTCCTGGAACTGGAGTTCCAGTATTTGGACAATACCAAGCTTGCAATGCATCGATATCAAAACTGATGGCTACTTTCTGCGGAAGTGCCGCAATTATTTTGTCACATTGCTCATTCCAAGTAATTCCTGAGAAACTATCATTTTTCAAGTCCATATCTGTATGAACTACTACTCTTTCTGCTAAAGCTACCTCAACTTCTTGCGCACAGAAATCCCTAATTCCTACTTGAACAATTTTCGAAATTTGCGGAATTTTTAATGCGTTGTACATAATCGAAGCATGAGAGTTTTCAAAACCTTCATAGGCTTTCCTCAAATCCATGTGAGCGTCAAGGTGCAAAAGACCAAAATCATCGTGCATTGTTGCTAGAGCTTGATAATATCCTAATGGTGTTGAATGATCTCCACCTAAAAGCACTACTTTTTTACCTTGATTTGCCCAATAAAGTACGCGTTGTTTAACTTCTGAATTAAAGGTACTACAAGCTTTATTTATTTCATCTAAATATGCCTGTAATTTTGGCTTTTGAGCAATAACTTGCCCTCCCTCGAGCGCACTAATAATAGGCTGCGCGAGAGCTTTGTACCTTTTGCTTTGCTCAGCCCAAGTATCTGTTTGTTTATTTAGATCTAAATAAATTCCTAATTTCCACAGATCTGGGAATTGTTGGTGATGCAAATCTACTTGGAAAGATGCCTCCAGAATTGCATCTGGACCATCTGAAGCACCAGCTCCGTAGCTTACAGTAACTTCCCAAGGCACAGGGATAATGATGATTTCACATTCATCTGCAGTAAAAGGGAGTCCGAAAATGCTTTCGTCCGCTAATCCTGGTTGAGAAGGATCAAAATTTTTGATTTTATTTTCTTTGTCCATATCTAGAACCTTTGATTTTTTTTTAATTTTATTTAGCGATTCCCGCTTTCAATATTTGTCCAAAATTGTACATATCTTCAAAAGAACAATATAAAGGAACTGGTGCAAGTCTGATTACATTTGGTTCACGCCAATCTGTAATTACACCGTTTTCCATAAGGTAATCAAATAAAGCACGACCTTCTCCATGAAGTAAGATTGATAGTTGTGAGGCTCTTTCGCTAGGATTACTAGGTGTAATAATTTCAAAGTTCCCACCTACTTCTTTTTCTACTTCGTGTAAAATAAATTCTAAGTAAGCAGTAATTTTATCTCTTTTTTCGATAAGAGCATCCATTCCTATCTCGTCAAACATTTCGCATGATGCGAGGTATGGCGCAAGCGAGAGAATTGGAAGATTACTTATTTGCCATCCATCTGCACCTTTTACAGGATCAAAAGTTGGTTCCATCTTAAAGCGTCTCTCTTTATTATGACCCCACCATCCAGCAAATCGATTTAAACTTTTGTCCGTATGATGAACTTTGTGTACAAATACTCCAGAGGCATTTCCTGGTCCTGAGTTCATATATTTATAACTACACCACGCAGCGAAATCAACATTCCAGTCATGTAGTTCAAGTTTGATATTTCCGGCAGCATGTGCAAGATCCCAACCTACGTAGGCGCCAGTTTTATGGGCAGCTTCAGTAATAGTTTTGATGTCAAAAACTTGTCCTGTATAATAATTCACACCACCAATCAAAACTAAAGCAAGCTCATCGCCTACTTCTTCAATCTTAGCCAAGACATCTTCAAGTCTAATATTGTGCTCGCCTTCACGTCTATGAATTTCAACTATAGCATCAGAAGGCTTGTGTCCGTGGAAACAAACTTGACTCTGAAACATATATTGGTCTGAAGGGAACGCTTTTGATTCGCAAATAATCTTATAACGCTTTTCGGTGGGTTTGTAAAAAGTCACCATCATCAAATGCAAATTGACCGTCAAAGTGTTCATAACTGTAATTTCTTCTGGTAAAGCACCTACTACCTTACTCAAAGGATTTGCAAATCGCTCATGATAATCCCACCAAGGTTTATTAGCAATAAAGTGGCCTTCTACAGCAAGATTTGCCCAGTCGTCCATAACTTCATCAACATATGCTTTTGCACGAGTAGGTTGTAAACCCAGAGAATTTCCAGTAAAGTAAATAACCTTTTCTCCTTTAACCTTTGGAAAAATAAACTCACTTTGATATTTGTGCAATTTGTCCTCTTGATCGCATTGCTGTGCGAAAGATCTTGTATTTTTAAATTCCATACTATTTTTTTGATGTTTGTAAAAATAAGAAAAAATAAGAATGTACGTTTAGTAAATGCAAACAAACAACAAGGTCTTTTAAAACTTTAAAAAGATTTTAGATAAAAAATTATATAAGTGTAAGTTATATCGCGTAGTCAGTCCTGATTGCATCGTTTATGTTTTCTAATACTTTTAAAAATAGAAACAAATTTTGCAACACATTTAGTGTTACGGGTTCTGGAAACCAAGATTTCACTTCTGATTTGATTGAGTGGAGCGCTCCCTTCTCCAGAAAAAGCATGGAGCTGAAAGATGCAAATGAAGCAGTGGATCAAGACAGACAACAGATAAAAACATAACTAACAGGAAAGGGATTTGCCGAAGAGGAGAGTGTTTTCTCTGCAGTAAATTTCAATAAAGATTGCAGATATACTTACAATCAGAATGGAGGTACTTAAAATCAAATTTTTACTGACTACAATCGAACTCAAACCGTGATTGTGCAATCGAAAAATGTAGATAAAACAAAACAGATTTCTAGAGAATCTACTGATTTGACTACTTCGGGAATCAAATTTTTCTCAAATGCTCTTGAGTATTACTACACAAAACTTGCCGCATTAAAAATCCTAATGTTTGCTGAAGGAACGAAATACGCAAAGGCAAGAGCTCAAAGCAATGCCGAAAACGCTGGTGATTCACTTGGAAACCTTAAAATTCAGATATTGGAGTTTTTCAAATAACTAGCCAGAATTCTTCCGAAGATTTCACTTATGGAGGTTCTTTCAACACAATTTCGAAAGCAAAACAGCAAATATTACGGTGAGATTAGTTGACAAAGTTAATTAGTCAATTCATTAAAACAAAAAATCCCGATTCACATCAACTGCGAATCGAGATTTTCTATTCAAAAAATTCTAAAATTAGATGATCAACATTGCATCACCGTAAGAGTAGAAATTATATTTTTCTTCGATCGCGATTTCATAGGCTTTCTTCATCAAATCATGACCTATAAAAGCTGAAGCCATCATAAGCAGAGTAGATTTTGGCGTATGGAAGTTTGTAATCATACAGTTTGCAATACTAAAATCGTACGGAGGGAAAATAAACTTATTTGTCCAGCCATCAAAAGTATTTAAAGTTCTTTGAGAAGAAACCGCACTTTCTATTGCACGCATAGATGTTGTACCAACGGCACAAATACGTTTCTTTTTAATCTTGGCATCGTTAACTATATCCACAGCTTCCTGCGTAATTTTCAATTCTTCAGAATCCATTTTATGCTTTGATAAATCTTCCACTTCAACTGGGTTAAAAGTTCCCAAACCTACATGGAGAGTGACCTCAGCAAACTTAATTCCTTTAATTTCAAGACGTTTTAGCAAATGTTTTGAGAAGTGCAATCCTGCCGTTGGAGCTGCTACTGCACCTTCTTCTTTAGCATAAATCGTCTGATATCTATCAGCATCCTCTGGAGTTACTTCACGATTAATATATTTTGGAATTGGAGTTTCTCCAAGTTCTGTAAGCTTACTTCTAAATTCTTCGTAAGAACCATCATACAAAAAACGCAAAGTACGACCACGAGAAGTTGTATTATCTATAACCTCCGCAACAAGGGAATCGTCATCACCAAAGTAAAGTTTATTTCCAATACGAATTTTTCTAGCTGGGTCTACAAGCACATCCCATAGTCTCTGCTCAGTATTTAATTCTCTCAACAAGAAAACTTCAATACGTGCACCAGTTTTTTCTTTGTTACCAAATAAACGCGCTGGAAAAACTTTTGTATTGTTAAGCACCATGATATCACCATCATCAAAGTAGTCGATGACATCCTTAAACATTTTGTGCTCGATAGTTTGTTTTTTTCGGTCAATTACCATTAATCGAGCCTCGTCTCTGTGCTCTGACGGAAACTCAGCTAATAACTCAGACGGTAAATCAAATTGAAAATGAGATAGTTTCATGTATATTTTTTAAGACTGCAAAGATACTATCGTCGACTAGGCAA
>CBDUDY010000059.1:0-11765 GCA_965366055.1 uncultured bacterium | reverse complement strand
CTTTATACTTTTCTTCTCCAGAAACTTCGTCAAAGTATTTTGTTGCTTCCTTATAATCATCACCTTCATAAGCCATAAAACCTAAGTAATACTTTGCTTGGGATCCATATTCTTTAGAATTCTGCACTTTCGTGAAATAAGTAGTTGCTTCCTTCTTCTTCTTAGCCGAGAAAAAAGCATATCCTTTTTGGAAGTCAAAACGCTCCTGATCTTTCGCGCTAAGCGATTTTTCATCTACTTTGTCAAACCAACTTAAAGCCTGAGGGTATTTTCCCTGCTCAAAGTAAAAATGAGCAACTTCTATATACGCCTGATTTTGTTTGGTACTACTTGGATAATCGCGAACGAAATTCTCCATTTTTGAATCTGCATCTTGTTGCTCGAGTCTTATGGCAGCATTTGCGCTATAATAAGCACAATCTCCCATAACATCAGTATTAGTAGTTTCTGCCTTTACCTTATCAAAAAGTATTTGAGCTGAGAGATATTGTTTGTTATTATATAAGTAAAGTGCTTTGTCATAATCCTTTAACTCGTGGGTGTAAATTTCAGAGTTTTGCGCGGAAACTGTAGCGACAGTAAATAGCGAAACGGTAAATAATAATCGAGCGTATTTATGCATTTTTTATGGGTTTTTATCAAAAATTCAAAAGTAAGAATCTGCAACTGATAACGGCAACTTCTTAACAATTATTATACACATTTTTTTAACAATATTACTTAACTACCAAAAATAAAGTCTAATAAAACAGCATCTCAGTATATCAGACGATTATTTCCGAATTAGTTTTGAATCCGCCTCTTTACTTATTACTTTTACGACTTAAACATAGTAAAATGGCCGAACCAATTGTTTCTTTAAGAAATGTTACAATCTCACAAGAAAAGCGTGTGATCATCTCCAACCTAAGTCTCGAAGTACAACGTGGAGAGTTTATTTACATTATTGGAAAAACAGGATCGGGTAAAAGTAGTTTGATGAAAACGCTTTATGCTGACATGCCTTTGCTAGAAGGAGAAGGAAATATCGTGGGATATGATTTGGCCGAATTAAAGGAAAGCAATATTCCTTTTTTGCGCCGTAAAATTGGAATAGTATTCCAGGATTTCAAATTACTTCCAGATCGTAATGTTTACGACAATATGCTTTTTGTTCTTCGTGCTACTGGGTGGAAAGATAAAGCATCTATGGACGAGAAGATTAATGAAGTGCTTGAGCGTGTAGATCTTTTAACTTTTGCTCATAAAATGCCACATCAACTTTCTGGAGGAGAACAGCAACGTGTAGCAATTGCTCGTGCTTTGCTTAACGATCCTGAACTTATCCTTGCCGATGAGCCGACAGGAAATCTTGACCCACAAACAAGTGTTGAAATTATGGAAGTTCTCCGCAAAATTAATGAGAAAGGTCAGACTGTAATTATGACTACTCACGATTATGCATTAATCTTAAAATTCCCTGCAAAAACTCTTAAATGTGAAAATGCCTCCATATTTGAGGTTGTGCAAAGAACAATATAAATGTTATCAATTCTTATTCCTACATATAATTATACCATCTTTCCATTAGTTCGCAAACTTTGGGATCAATGCATGGAACAACAAATTGAGTTCGAAATTTTATGTCAAGATGATGGGTCTCAATCTGTATACAACATTGATAATAATGAAATTGTAACGCTAGAAAACTGCAACTTCTTTATTAATGAAGAAAATATTGGGCGAGGAAAAAATATCAATTCACTTTTTAAAAAGTCCCAATATGATTGGCTTCTTATTTTAGATTGTGACGTAATGCCAATTTCAGATAATTTTATTGCGACGTATTTAGAAACTATAAAAAATCCTGAAATAAATGTTTGTTACGGCGGAATAACTTATAAAAAGAATCGTCCAGAAGAATCCCATATTCTTCGTTGGGTTTATGGATACAAGCGCGAAAGTTTGTCTGCCGAAAATAGACTTAAAAAACCGTACCAATCTTCTCTCACTTCTAATCTCTTAATAAGTAGAGCAGTTTTTAAAGAAAATAGATTCTCCGCGATTATTACCAAATATGGCTATGAAGATTTAGTTTTTTTCCATGATTTAAAATTAAAAAATATTCCTATTTTTCACGTAGAAAATGCCGCGATGCACATCAATTTAGACAGCTCAAAAGTCTTTCTTAACAAAACTAAGATCGGAATAGAAAACCTCGATTATTTGACAAATTTTGAAATGGTAAAAGGTGAAAACAGACTACTCAAGCAATTTGCTACTGCAGAAAAATATGGACTTACAAAAACCATAAGTCAGTTATTTTCCTATTTTAAGAGGGATATGGAAATAAACCTGCTATCTGCCAATCCTTCAATGACTGTATTTGATATGTATCGACTTGGTTACTTCTCAAAACTTAAACAACAATAAACTTTATTTAGATCTAAATTATTGACTAACAATAATTTGCGCTTTTTGTTCTAAATTATTTTTGAGTATGCCTTTATTTATCCATAGATTGCGCTATTAAAAATTAAAAAACAACCATTTTTATGAACAAAACTACTTTATTCGTAGCAGCTGCCCTCGCCCTATCTTTTGCAGCAAAAGCGCAAGTTATCTCTTTTGAAACTTCAGAAGGGTATACAATTGGAAATATTAGCACACAAAACAACTGGACAACAACTGGTTACGGTGATGGAACATTTATCGAAAATCAAGTTATCTCAACAGACGGTTTTACCACGGGAACTCAATCTCTAAAGCTTAATCAAGAAACATCTGTAGCACCTCAACAAAACCCTGTAGTTGGAGCTTTCTATACCTACCCTACTGCGATTCCTAATGCTCAAGCTACTTTTTCAGCTGATCTTTATATCAGCGAGCAAAACTCAACAAGTATGAGTTTGATGTTTGCTTTAGTAGATCTTGTAGAATTAAAATACCGTACTTACGTTAATTTCGCCTATGATGGTTATGTAAATGTTTTAGTTCAAGGGGCAACTCCAGGAATTATTGTGGCGGCAGATTCAGGTTTCCAATGGTCTCCAGAAACTTGGTACAATGTAAAAATTCAAACTATTGGTCAAACGATGAAGTTGTTTATTGATGGTACAGAAATTTTCGAAGGTCAAATGCCCTCAAATGGACCAATTTCTGAGGTTAGATTCATTCACGATAACTATGCAGGATTTGCTTATGTAGATAATTTCAGAACTAATGACGAAGAACTTTCTACTAATGATTTTACTTCAAATATAAGTTTCAAACATTTCTTTAATCAACAAAATCAAACCTTGGCGTTGAATTCTACAGTTGCTGATCTGACAAATGTAGAAGTGTACAATAATCTAGGTCAGAATGTTTTGACTCAAAAATTATCTGCACAAACAGAAATGATTTCAATGTCAAACCTTGCGGCAGGTACTTATATTGTAAAAGTTACCGCTGGATCGATTGTAAAAACACTTAAAATTGTAAAGAATTAATTTTATATTTCTTTAAAAATTCTAAGGCGAACTGTATCATGCAGTTCGCCTTTTTTTGGTGTTTATTTTTTTGAAGCTATTCGCTTAATCCGAATAGGAAAAACCGTTAGGAAGAAATTTTGTTTGTAGATTCAACCTTTATAGATGAATTTGTTAAAAATTTAATTTTAACCTATTAAGCCGTAAAGTTTCTCGGCATTTGACATATCATTCAATACCTCTTTCAACACAAGCTCTCGTTTTTGATGACCTTTAAAAGGTTTTAATTGCAGATTCTCTATTGCATCAACAAAATCTTTTTTAGATTCTACCAATTCGCATAAATCTTGTAATCGCACATCATCAAGCATATTCTTATTAATTACGCAATGTCTACTCTTAAAAAGTGCATTGATAGCTTTCAGTTTAGTGCCTGATTCCTGAAATGACATCATAACATTTATATGAGCGTTTTGAGATAAATTCTCTAGATGTTCTTGATCTTTAATTACAAGATATTGCACGTTCTTCAAGTGCTCACATCTTTTGACCAACTCATGATTCTCAATGCTAGAGGCAATAATCAAAGGATAATTTTGTACTTTCTGAAAAACGTCGATTAAAAACTCCGCAGCTCTCTTATTGTCAGAAATCCTTAAATCGCCGTTGTAAAAAGCGTACTCTCCAAATTCCGAAGTTTCTGCTACACATTTGTTACCATGAAATACCGGAATATATTCAGCATTGTTATATAGTTTATTAACCGCATTTGTTTCAAAAGAGGAAAGTGTAAAGACACGACAAAACTCTCCCAAAACTTTTAGATAATTATCGTATTTATAAGATTCTATTAAATACAAAGCTTTCTTAAAATAATTTGTTTCACTATTTAATAATCCTTTATAATAATTGTTTTCAAGATTGTGAAGTCTTAAATATAGGTTTCTGTCCTTGAAATTCTTTACACATAAAACTGACGTGGATTGCAAACCTTCAAATAAAATGTCACTCTTATCTTGATTTAAATTTTTAAATAAACCTGTATGACTGCGAGAAGCTACAGAAAAAGGTTTTGAAGATAAGATGTTGAACATACTTTTGTTGCGCTTGTAAAAATGACATTTCTCTGTAATGCTTCTCAACTCCGAAATTTCTTCAGGAATTTCGTTCACAAAACAATGCAAATTGATTTCTACTCCTAATTGATGTAGTGCTTTTATTTTATAAAACACGTCAATAACACCTCCGTAAACTGGAGGATAAGGATTATCAAAACAAATAATATGTAGTTTTTTATTTCGCATTTTGTATAACAAAAATACAAAATTAAAATCTACCAAAATGTCGCTAACCCCTGTAAGTATTGCATGATACTTCATATTTTCGATATAATGCAAAAAGATACTGTCCAAAAACAAAGGGAGGCAAGCTCAAACTATTTAAAGTAAATAGTATCTTTGAAAAAACTAAAATTCGATGCCATTTTTCTCGGTAGTTATTCCTCTTTATAATAAAGAAAAGTACATTGCTCAAACACTTGAAACAGTATTGAAGCAAAGCTTTGCCGACTTCGAAGTTATTATCATCAACGACGGCTCAACCGATAAAAGTGACGAAATTGTAAAGAGTTTTTCAGATTCCAGAATCTACTATTTCATCACAGATAATCAAGGTGCTGCAGCTGCAAGAAACTTGGGAATAGAACACTCTCAATCTCCCTATATCGCATTTTTGGATGCAGATGATCTCTGGTTCGAAAATCATTTGGAAGAATTAAAAAATCTTATTGTAAAGTTCCCTGATGCGGGAATTTATGGAAATAGGTACCAACTAATTTTCG
Organism: uncultured bacterium; assembly: GCA_965366055.1. GTDB lineage: Bacteria > Bacteroidota > Bacteroidia > Flavobacteriales > Flavobacteriaceae > Flavobacterium. Next base: position 6,476 of record CBDUDY010000059.1, on the reverse strand, counting down.
AAAATGGCAACACATACCAGCCGTCTTTTTACGGTATTTCTGATGATTATCAAGGAGTAGTTGAAGACTATTTTTCTGCAAGTTTCAAATACGCCGTTGCAAGCTCAATATCTGTTGCGGTGCCAAAGTCGATTTTTGCAAAAGTTGGGAATTTTAAAAAGTACATTTCTAGCGGTCAAGATACCGATATGTGGATTCGGATCGCATTGAAATCCCAAATTATTATCGGAAATAAATTGACTTCTTCTTATCTGCACTATATAGAAGGAAGTCTTTCTAAAACTGCAATTTTAGAAAAGAAGATAAAAAGATTTGACGAGTATCAAGAGCAGGAAAAATCAAATGCAAGTCTCAAGAAATATCTTGATCTGTACCGAATGGAATATGCTATTCAATACAAAATGGCTGGTGCTTCGGAAGAGTCGAGATTGCTTTACAAACAGATTTCAAAGGCAAACCTTTCAATCAAATCGAAGGCTTTATACATTTTGCCGAAAGGTATACTATTACTACTATTGAAAATAAAACATTCTTTGAGGCGCAATGGCATTGATTTTTCTATCTATAATTGAGAATTTTTATCCGCTATAAAATCATCAAATTCTCTGATATAATCGTCCTCGTCAAACAGATCTGAAGCTACAACTAAGCAGACAGATCCGCTAGAAAAATCCATTAATTCACGCCAAATACCTTCGTGGATAAGCAAGCCTTCGTTGGGTTTATTAAGCGTAACTGTTCTGATTTCTTTACCGTCATTCAAGACAACTGTAAAACTTCCGCTAAGGGCAATTAGGAATTCCTTTTGTGCTTTGTGTGAGTGTCCGCCACGATATGCACCACTTGGCACATCATATAAATAGTAAATTCGCTTGAAAGAATATGGGAGAATATCCTCTTGAATTACGGACAAATTTCCACGTGGATCCTCAATTTTAGGGATTTTTATAATATCAATATTCATAAGACGAATTTAATTCTATTTTTAATAAATCGAGCCATTGTTTTCCAATTTGTTCTATCGAAAATTGCTGCACACTCTGATACGAATTTTCCTTGCATTTCGTATATATTGCGGCATCTTCTACAAAAATATTCATTGAATTCGTTAGCGCATCGAAATTCTGATTTTCGACAAGAAGTCCATTCTGGCAGTGCGTTATAATCTCATTTGGACCGGAAACACAGTCAAAAGCAACAACAGGAATTTTGTTTGCCAAAGCTTCAACGATAGACATCGGAAAACCTTCGTATTTACTACAAAGTATTAAAAATTTTGCCTTGTTTAGATATTTATGAGGATTCGCATCAAAATCTCTTAAAATAATAAATTTCTCGACTTCGTACTGCCTTGCCACTTCAATTAAATAGGAATTTTGACCAGATCCCAAAAGCATTAATTTTATCCCTGCTTGTGGCAAACTAGATTTTGCGTAAGCACCAATAAGTAAATCAAGTTGCTTGACATTTCGATCATCATATCGTCCAATTGCAATTACAAATTCTGAATTGAGGTGGATTTCTTCGGCTGACATTTCATTTACATAATCCAAATCAATTGGATTGTAAATAGTAGTACAATCAGTAAGATGATGCCTCTCCTCTACCAATTCTTGAATTTTATTGGATACACAAATAATCTTTTTGCCGTCGCAAATCATTCCTGTCACAAATGAATTATCAGGCAAATAGGAATTTATTTTCGCACTATGAACGGTAAGAATGGTATTGGATTTAAAAATGAATTTAGCGTAAAGCAATTCTTTCAAAGGTTGAAGTCTATATCTAAAATCGATTATGTGATCGAAGTTATTACGGTCTACATAATTTTTTAAAACAAAAAATGATTTCGCTTTCTCAGTCAAACTTTCATTTGCTGATTTTCCGATTCCAAGATTTAGCAAAGTGCCGCCAAAAGGATAATCTACAAAATCTTCTAAAACAATATTGTAAACATCTAAGCCGATTTTTGAAAAATAAACTGACAACGAAGACATCACCTTCTCAAGACCGCCGCCACTTAGACGGTACGCTACCAAAGCAATTTTTATCTTCTTATCTTGCATATTATTATTGAATATCTAAATTTACATCTAATCTACAATATTACAATCTTTATGCAGAGTATGCCATTGGTTAGCATTATTTGTCTGTGCTTTAATCACGAAAAATTTGTGGTAGAAGCATTAGATTCCGTAATAAATCAGTCCTATAAAAATATAGAACTTTTGATCGCAGATGATTGCAGTCCGGACAATTCTGTAGCTGTGATAGAAAAATGGCGTCAAAACCATCCTGAAATTCATTTTACAAAAAACCTTGTTAACATTGGTAATACTAAGACTTTCAATTCTGTATTTGCAAAAAGCAAAGGAGATTTTATAATAGATCTTTCTGCAGACGATATTTTGGAAGTAGATTGCGTTGCCAAGCAAATTCAAGGATTTTTAGACCATCCTGACGCTGGATTGGTGTACGGAAATATGGAACTTGTTGATGAAAAGAACAAATCTCTTGGTTATTATTATCCAGTAAATGAAACTCTCGCTGCAATAAATCCTCCAAATAGCGGTGATGTTTATATTGATATTGTAAATCAAAAACACAAAATCTGCTCTGTTACGGCGATGATGCAACGAAGTATGCTGGAAAATTTAGGGGGATATGATACCACCTTAGCTTTTGAAGATTTGGATATCTGGATTCGGGGATCCCGCAATTATAATTTTTATTACTTAGACCAAGTGCTGGTGAAAAGACGAGAATTAAAATCCTCTTTGGGAAACTCCTTTTTTAATAGGAATGATGCAAAAACGCGAACATTGAATAATTCTGCTTTTAAAATCATTCGAAAAGCAATGAAATTGAACAAAAATAGACAAGAAAATAAAGCACTCTTGAGAAGGCTACATTATGAAATGACAAAAGCTTGGCATACCAAACATTACAGTCTATTTGTCAAATTTATTCCACTTGAACTTAAACTAAGGTTCTTTTAAGTAAACCGCCCTCTAATAAATTTATTTAAAGGCTTTTCTAAAAAAAGATAAATTGCGATTGCTAAAATGTTTAATGCAATAAAGATTAGAAAATAATTATCTGTTAGAGTATCCAATTTGAATTTGAATATTCCCATATGCACAAGATAAAAAGCATACGAGCTTTTTCCTAAAAGTACCCAAACTCTATTCGAGAAAAATGACTTAACTAAAGTATTTTCTTGAATTAGTCCAAACAACAGCGGAGCAATTCCAAGCAATGGCAGCAAAAAAAGATAGACAAAATAAAAAGGAATGTTTTGCGAAACTGCTCCATCATTGTCTAGTAATGACATTAGATAAACCAAGATTGCCATCGTGGTAAGTCCTCCATAAGTAAACCATCCAAACTTCGTAAATAAAGCACTTTTTCTCATTACGAAAACAATTGCAATCCCGATAAAAAACTCAAAACATCTTCCAAGAAAAGTATATTCTAGCATAAAATTATCTGAAGCGAAAAATCCAAAAGACAGCGAATTTCCGAAGAAATGCACAATTCCAAAACCCAAAGCCGAAATCATTATTGGAAGAATAATTAGGTAATATTTTGATTTTCTGAGCAGCATAAAAAATAAAGGTGCTGCAAAATAGAATGTCTCTTCGACTGTGAGCGACCATCCTTGAGCTATTCCTGTGAATTTTAGATCATCAAAAAAACCTCTTAAAAAAGAGACATTCATTCCGTACAAGGCCCAGTCAAACGAATGCTGTTTCTCATAATACCAAGTCCCTAGAAAAGTGATTGTAGTGAGAATAAAATAAATTGGGTAAACTCGCGCAATTCTATTTACCATATAACGACCGAAATGGAAATTTTTTCCGTCCATATATCGATACGCAATCAGAAAACCGCTCAACACAAAAAAAATGCTAACACCAATATGAAATTGTCCGACAAATTTATGTAATAGTGCCGAATCCGTTTCATTAAATGGGTTGTAATGGTGTAGAAAAACCATATATGCTGCGAGAGCGCGCACTCCCGTTAAGGCAGGATAAATTTGTTTTGTCATCGCCTTCTGATTTTTGAACGAATCTTAAAATAAATGCTCCTCATTCCGATTCTTTTATCCAAAGAATTAAAGGAGAAAATTAGTGAAACGATTAGGACAATCCCAATGACGATGCTTCTATATGGATTTGGTATAAAAAATACTGCAACACTACTCAGACTTCCTAAAATTATCGAAACTACAAATATTTTGAAAGCGTCAGATCTAAAATAAAAGCTATACTTTTTATTCACGATATAATAAACGTAGATGCCATATAAAATGTAATTCAACAGCATTGCCACACCAATTCCCACTAGTCCAAAGTAATTATAGAAGATAATTGTCAAACTTACATTTAGTGTGTCGCTAACCAATTCTTGTTTAAAATATTGCTTCCTATCGCCTTTGGCAAGAATAATAAATGCCAACGGCCAAGCTGAAGCTTTTACGATAATTGCCAGCAATGCTGCTTGAAAAATCAGAACAACTGGCAGAAATTCTTTTGTATAAAGGATTTGTATAATATACGGTGCCGTCAAGTATAGAAATATTATGGCCGGTGTAATAAGAAGTAGTGCGATTTCAATTTGATCATTTACGAGCTTGTTCACGGTTTTACGCTCACTATTTATTGCAGTCAATCTTGGATAAAAATCCATCGACATCGACGTAAATATGATTCCAATATAAGAAAGAAGAAAAACTGTACTCACCTCATAAAATCCTAGAATTTGAGATGACTCGCCATTATTGTTTAGATATAATTTAATTAGAAAAGTGCAGACATAACCAAAAATAACATTGATCGATAACAGCAATCCTAACTTTAAAACCGGAAGGGATTCTTGATACAATCTAGAAAACCCTTCTTCAAATTCCTGACTTTTAAATTTTCGAGTGTAATAGATATTTACAATTAAGTTTATTAAACTAGAAAGCAAAATTACCGGAACGATTCCGTCAAAACCTAGAAAATAGTACAATAAAATGGTAACTGTTGTAATTGCTGCCGAAGCAATGACCGTAGAGAAAGCGATTGATTTAATCATTCGTCTTCCTTGCAAGATTGCCCCTCGACTTGTAGTGTAACTCGTCAGAAAAAAATTAATTGACAAAGCAATAAACCACAATGTATATTCTGAATTTCCAAATGTCCAATGACTGAGTAGTTTACTAAATGCAACAGTCAAAATTGCACCCAAAAGTCCAGTAAATAATGCTATCCGTTGCAGTACAAATATAGTTTTGGGTAAAGTTTCGGGAGAATCGTCAGCTTCTGCAACCGCAATTTGACGCACGCTAGTAACTGCAAAACCGAAGTTTGTAAGTGAGCCAATAATATTCAAGGTATTCATTAGAAGACCTACTATTCCAATTCCTGCAGGACCTAGAAAAATAGCCACAAACTTAGCTCCCACTACGCCGATCGCCATCTTCATAAACTGCATGATGCCAAAAACACCGGTGCCTTTTAAAATGGTTCCATGAGAACTATCTTGCTTATTATTTTTCATTATAGTCGATTTGACAGCCAAAAGCCGTAAACTGATTTTTAAACTTCGCGACCCATTTCTGCCATTCCTCAATACTTACTTCTGAATCTTTAGATGATCTCAAAACTGTAATAATATTTTCTTGTATGAAATCTGCAGGGAAATTTGACATTGAATCGAAGTTTCCTCTCAGCCAAGCGTCATTTATAATTTTATTGAAACGAAACATATCGACATTTACATCGTCATAATTTTTAAATTGATTTGTCGCCGAAGATGAAAATCCTGTTCTCACGATTTCGTTTTCCGTTCTGCCAAAAGCAGCATTTTTATTTTTAAACTTATAATTGACCGCATTATAGAGCTGAAGAAATTCGTCCACTTCATTATTATGTGAACTCCAAAGTGCGGCAAAATAGTCCTTGTTAAATACAACTCCCGCCACAGAGTATATTGAATAGTAGGACAAATGTCTTTTCCGAGTGTGAATTTTTAAAGTTTGAAGCGTTTTACGAATCTTGAAACGGTTAAATTTATAAAATATGAAATTGTATAAAAATGGATTATTAACGAACAAATCTGCTTGAAATATTCGAATATTGTTTTTAATTTCAGAAGATTTCTCTTGAACTAGAACAGGATTTCCTAACCAAAAAAACTTGACGAATACGAGATTTTCTTGATCAATTGTACTTTGTAATTCTTGAATATTGACAGTTTCAGTAAACCAAATATCATCTTCTAATAAAATAAAATTCTGGGATGATTCTGCAGCAACTTTAATCCATAAATCAATTGGAATATTATGAATTTCTGGACGTTCCCCTTTTTCTGTAAAGGCAACTTTCTGATTATAAAATTCCGATTTATAAATTTTAATCTCTGGAAATTTCTCTTGAATCTTGTCTAGATATTTCTGCGGAGTTCCGTCATCCAAGACTTTTATG
>CBDUDY010000058.1:0-11925 GCA_965366055.1 uncultured bacterium | reverse complement strand
ATTTATTGCTTCCTCTATGTATAAATTTGGTTTATATCCACTAGCTGATTCTTTAATCTCATAATCGATTTTTAAACCATTCCTCTGTAATCCTCTGTCGTTGGGATAAAATGCTCCCATACCGGTAAAATCTACAGTTGTTTTATCAATTAAAGTAAACCGTATTCTGTTCATTACAGCACCAGCGGTTTGCTCTCCAATTGTTATGCAATTTGGAGCTTGTTGAATAGACATTCCTATAAATTCCGCTTTGCTTGCAGTACTTCTATCTACAAGCAAAATAACTTTACCTTTATAATAGTTTCGATTTTTGCTGCCAGCTGCGAATGGATTACTAATGATTTTTAAGGGAGCTTCAAAATCATATTCTCCATACGAAGGAGATTCTGGAGCTAGGATTTTAATAAATACTTTTTTTGTTGGATATAAATATTTTGTGATCTCTTCAACCGAAACATTAAGAGGGTAATTTCTCAAATCAATAATAAGCCCCGTTGTTTTATCAAAATGCTTGAAAGCTTTTTTTAGTTCATCTTTTTTAATTTTCCCTAGACTTAAATAACCTATCTCATCTTTTATTTTATAATAATTCTCTTTTCGTTGATCATAAATAGTTGCAAGCGATTTACTTGTATAATCGCCACTTTTATTCAGTTTCACATAGGCTGACTCTACACTTTTATCATTTCTGTATATGCCAATTTGCGTAGAGTCACTATCACTAGCGAGCAAAAAGAATTTTTCTATACGACGCATCAAGTAATTGCTATTTGATGCACTTATATAGGTAGTAAATTTTTCGTTATAATAATCTTTAATACTTTGTCCTTCAATAGAAAAAACAACATCACCAAGATTAATATTATTTTTTGACGCTAATTCTTTATCATATAAATTTGTGATTGCCAAAGAATCATTAATTATTCTACCTCCAAAATAAGGAAAATGATCTAATTTCTTTTCCATTAAATAGCTTGAGGGATAATCAGAATGTGAATCATTAAGTTTACTGAATAATTTATCTTTCGCAAATTCAAATTTGATTTCGTCAGTATTTTCAAACTCAGGAATCAATTCAGTAAGTACACTTGACCATGGCTGATCGGTTAAGTATAAATTTACGTTCCAATATTTCATTGCATTCCAAAAAGAGCTTAAAAATAAAATACGATTTGACCGATTCATTACGTCAAACTGCTCTAAGCCTTTTTCATTCTTGAAAGAGACCATTTTACTCAATCTGTTTTTTGATGCATAAAAGTCTCCAATATTTGAATTGTTTTGAATTTCCTTCAGAATCGAAACAAGCTCGCTACTGAAGCCCGAGTTGTCAATCCATTTATAATCTGCGTTTTTTATAAAATTACTTTTCGTGTGAAGGAAGTCTTTACTTGTTTTAAAAACTGTTTTTTGATTACTAAACTTTTTAATCCAAGTTAAAAGCTCTTCATTAAATTTTTCTTGACTCTCAACATTAATTATTTTATCAAACTCATCAATAAACTCCTCATTCATATTGTAAATGCCTTTGCTAACTTCTGGATGTTGGTATTTTAGCAACCCCCAAATTTGAATTAAGCTTTCTATTTTATGATTGTCTGCTATTTTTGTTTGCGAAAAGGAATTTTGTAAAATTAAAAATGTAAATAATGTGAAAAGATATTTCATTTGGTTTTTGTCGTTTGTGTCAGAATTTTTTTGCTGCAGATTTCATGAACTCGAAAAATTAGCGATGAGTTTTATTGGCTGTAGTTATGGAGTAATATTAGTGGTGCTAAAGTATTTAATATTAATAGAATTTCCCATCTATCTACAAAACTATAAATTAAAATGATTTCCTATATTAGGATATTCTCACCATCTCCCCAAAAAAACACAATCCCTCAAATTTCCGCATCTCCACCACTTTCTCTATATTTGTAATTCTAAAAAATACAGATGAAAAATATTATTATTACCGGTGCTGGAAGAGGAATCGGTCACGAAGTAGCAATGCAACTTGCGGCGGCTGGACATCAAGTACTGGCAATATCTAGAAATATACCTCAAGACCTAATCAATGCCGAAAACATCACTTGTCTTTCTGTGGATATTACTCAAGAATCTGATTTGAAAAAAGTTTCTGACTTTGTTTCAACGGCTTGGAAACAAGTGGATGCGGTGATTCATAATGCTGGTGCTTTAATCTTAAAGCCATTTGCTGAAACTAGTGTTCAGGAGTTTGAGGATATCTATAAAGTAAATGTTTTTGGAGTAGTAGCGCTAACTAAAGTGGTTTTGCCATTTTTGGTAAAAGGTAGTCATGTGGTGAGCATTAGCAGTATGGGTGGAATTCAGGGAAGCGTAAAGTTTGCTGGACTTTCCGCTTATAGTTCAAGCAAAGGCGCGCTAATTACACTTTCTGAATTACTTGCAGAAGAATACCGCGAGCAGGGAATTGCTTTCAATGTTTTGGCATTGGGTTCGGTTCAAACGGAGATGTTGGCAAAAGCTTTTCCAGGATTTGAAGCGCCACTTTCTGCTTCAAAAATGGCAGAATATATTTCAAATTTCACCTTGACTGGAAATGAATTCTACAACGGGAAAGTTTTGGAAGTATCGTCTACAACGCCGTAATTCGTCCAGCATATATTCCGCGAAAGCGTAAATTTTTAGAATTTAAAATCTAACTGAGTGCAAGAGATTCTCCTTAAATATATTCCTGAACACGCTGTAAAACCGGTGAGCGAACTCATTATTGAGAATGGCGTTCATCTCAAAATTGTAAATGAACGATCCACGCGACACGGAGATTATCGGAATTTTAATGGCAAACATGAAATCACGGTTAATGGAAGTTTGAACAAATACCGCTTCCTAATTACGTTGATTCATGAGATTGCACATCTTGTTGCTGGCGTAAAATATGGGCGCACAATCAAGCCGCACGGGCAGGAGTGGAAGCATACGTTTCAGATTTTGATGGTGCCTTATATTAGACCGGAAATTTTTCCGAATCAACTGTTGGCACTTCTAGCAAGGCATTTCAGAAATCCGACGGCGAGTAGCGATACAGATGCAACATTGTCTTTCGCATTGAAACAATTTGACGCACAGAAAGAAGATCATGATTATGTTTTTCAATTGCCTTACGGAACATTTTTTCGAGTGAAAGGTCGAATCTTTGTCAAAGGAGCACAGCGAACGAAGCGTTTTGAATGTAAAGAGCCGGCGACGGGGAAAACCTACCTATTTAACCCAAATGCTCAGGTGGAAATAATTGCTGGCAAAGTTTAAAATACTATCTTCGAATCTTCCCCTGCTTCGATAGGCTCAGCAACCGAAAAGTGGGATTAGGAACCATAATTGAGAACCTCTTTTGGAAATTACAAGTTTAAGAATTATATAGACAGAGTTTTATGAATCAGAATTATTATGCAATATTGATGGCGGGTGGAGTTGGATCACGATTCTGGCCTGTGAGTACGGAAACTTTTCCAAAGCAATTTCATGATATGCTAGGAACAGGCGAAACGCTTATTCAGAAAACTTTTTCGAGACTAAGTAAAATTATACCTGCAGAAAATATTCTTATTCTTACCAATGAGCGCTACAAAGATCTTGTTCTGGAGCAACTGCCGCAGGCTACAGAAGAGCAGGTTTTACTAGAGCCAGCAATGAGAAATACAGCTCCTTGCATTTTGTATGCGTCTCTCAAAATTCAGAAAGAAAATCCAAATGCACTAATTGTGGTTGCGCCAAGCGATCATTGGATTGAAGATGAAACGGCATTTTTGTCCAATCTTGAACAATGTTTTGAATTTTGTAATGAAAATCCAGCATTGCTGACCTTGGGAATTCAGCCAACTTTCCCAAATACAGGGTACGGTTATATTGAGTACGATAAAACTGACGAAACTCCAATTAAACAAGTCAAACAATTTAGAGAAAAACCTGATTACGCTACTGCAAAAGTATTTCTAGAAAAAGGAAATTTCTTGTGGAACGGCGGAATTTTTATTTGGCATGTCAATACAGTATTGGACGCTTTCGCTAAATTTTCTCCCGTTATGAATCAACTTTTCCGCCAAGGATATGAGGATTACAACACTTCTGCCGAAGCAAAATGGATTGAAGATAATTACGCCAAAGCTGATAATATCTCTATCGATTACGCTGTAATGGAGCAAGCCGAAAACGTATATGTTTTACCAGCAACCTTTGATTGGAATGATTTAGGAACTTGGGGATCGTTACACGAAAAGCTTCCTAAAGACGAAAATAACAATGCAGTAGTAAATGCAAGAGTGTTTCTAGAAAATGCCAACAATAATATAATCCGTACTGATAGCAGTAAGTTAATCGTGATTGATGGCTTGAGCGATTATATAATTGTGGATAGAGAAGGAGTTTTATTGATCTATCCTAAATCTAAAGAGCAGGAAATTAAAAAGTTAATTCCGCTGCTTCCTTAGAAAATAATATTTTATTTATTGTAAACTTCTCGAACTTTTTTAAATAAATCTGATGAATAGACGAAGTCAACAATAGACTCATTGTCTGTTTTAAAGACTTCTTCTTTTGTGCCTTCCCAAGCGACAAGACCATCTTTTAAGAAGACAATTTTATCCCCAATCTCCATTACGGAGTTCATATCGTGCGTATTAATCACGGTTGTAATATTGTATTCTTCGGTAATTTCTTTCAGAAGATTGTCAATTAATATAGCTGTTTTTGGATCCAGTCCTGAGTTGGGCTCATCACAAAAAAGATATTTCGGCTGATTGACAATAGCTCTAGCAATCGCCACACGTTTTTGCATTCCACCAGATATTTCAGAAGGCAACCTGTCGTGAGCATCGGTCAAGTTTACTCGATTTAGAACAAAATCAACTCTCTCCTTCGTCTGTGCTTTTGTGTTTTTGGTAAACATTTTTAGAGGAAAGCCAACATTCTCGCGAACAGTCATAGAGTCAAAAAGCGCACTTCCTTGGAATACCATTCCAATTTCGGTACGTATTTCCCTTTTTTCGTCCTCTGTTAGACTAGAATAGATACGGCCATTATAGGAAATTGTTCCCGATGTTGGAACATGCAAACCTAAAAGGGTTTTAAGAAAAACTGTTTTACCAGATCCACTCTGACCAATAATCAAATTGGTTTTCCCGGGCTCGAAAGATGTCGTAATTCCTTTTAGAACTTTATTATCTCCAAAGGTTTTTGTCAGATCTTTTACTTCTATCATGATAAGAGCAATTGAGTTAAAATATAATTGAATAAAATGATACTTACCGAAGTCCAAACGAAAGCGACCGTACTTGCTTTTCCAACTTCAAGTGCTCCACCTTTCATGAAATAACCATGGAATGAGGGAATTGTTGCTAGAAGAAGTGCAAAGACAAATGTTTTTATAAATGCGTACGCAATATGGAATGGAATAAAGTCCATCTGCAATCCTGTAATAAAGTCTGAACTTGCAGCAAAACCACCATAAACGGCAGCTAGCCATCCTCCAAGAATTCCAAGAAACATACTAATACCAATTACAAAAGGATAAAGTAGCAATGCAATTAGTTTCGGAAAAACCAAGTAATTAAGAGAGTTTACACCCATTACTTCCAAAGCATCAATTTGCTCGGTAACACGCATTGTACCAATACTAGAAGTGATGAAAGAACCCATTTTTCCGGCCATAATGATCGAAATAAATGTTGGGGCAAATTCTAATAGGATTGATTGTCTTGTAGCAAAACCGATTAGGGTTTTTGGAATAAGTGGATTCGTTAGGTTAAGTCCAGTTTGTATTGCGACAACTCCTCCTACGAAAAAAGATATAAAAGATACGATTCCTAAAGAGTCGATAATAAGATCATCAATTTCTTTAAATATGAGGCCTCGCATTACTGACCATTTTGTTGGTTTGTTGAAGATTTCCTTCCACATTAGGAAGTACTTTCCAATTTGAGATAAATAGCGAACGAGCATCATAGATTTTATAATATATGCTAAAATAGTAAGAAGTTATGAATTGGGAGGAAGGAGTATTGTTTTTTAAATGTTAAAACAGCTTCTGCCTCATCTTTCGGTAGCGAAGTTTGCGAATAAAAGTCGCCTGCTCGGAATTTACAAGCATTTGAGTACGGTTATTTTTCGCCATTTGATAGCCTTTTAGATAATCTAAAAAGAGTTTAGGCTGTTTTTTCTTCATCGCAAGTTTCGCCGAAGCTATCAAGGTTATCAGAAATCCATAACCTAAAGTATAAAAAGATTCACCTTGCTTGTATCGAGCTTGCTGATTATAATTTGCTCCTGTTGGCTTGAGATGCTTTACGATAAGACTTTCATCTGTAGCGATTTTCCATCCATAGTATTGAGCTAGAAGTTCGTCAGCGGTATCCCAACCCATTGCTGGTCTGAGTCCTCCAATATCTTGAAAGCATTCTTTGCGATATGCTTTGAAAGCGCCACGAATATGATCTTTGTCGGCGAGACTCTCTAATTCCCAGTTTCCGTTTTTTTCTATATAAGCAAATCCTCCAGCCATTCCGATTTTGGAATCACTTTCAAAAGCTTTTAGGATTTTTTCAAAATAATCTTTTGGTAGAATTAAATCGGCATCTAGTTTTACAATAATATCGTACTCTTCATCCAAGTTCCCCAATCCCAAATTAAAAGCCTTTATAACTTTACTTCCTGGCATATGTGCCGAATCTGAAGTATTGCTGATCATGCTGATAAAAGAATATTTTTCAACGAAAGTCTGACAAATTTCTGCAGTTTTGTCGGTAGAATGATCGTTTACAATTTGAACTTTTGAAGGAAGAATAGTTTGCGAAACAAGCGAATTAAGGGTTTGGGAAATATACAATTCCTCATCATGGGCCGGAATTACAACGTAGTATTTCATAAGATCTTAATTTCTGCTAGTGGAAAGGTTGTAGTACAAGTCTATTTAATTCTTTCTGCTGATACGATATAATATCGCGGAGTGAATTTGCGAAGTAATGGTCTAAAGCCAATTTTGTTTACGGGATTCGTGAATTTCTCTCTAGCGATAATTTTCCATCCTGTTTTTTCTAATAGCCAATCCAATTGCCAATCTTCAAATTCGTGGTAATGTCTATCCCACATATCGGTTTTACTTCTGTAAGCAGGAGAAAACCAAAGCCGAAGTGGAACAGAGATAATCAACTTTTCTGCTTTAATTTCAGTTAGAATCGTAAAGGGATTTAATAAGTGCTCGAAAATTTCGAAAGCAGTCACAACCGAATATTTCTTGTTTTTAAGAGAATCTTGATTGGTGTCCAGATCTTCACCTGAAGTATTTTGAACAGCAAAACCATCCTCTGTCATAATTTTAGAAAAAGGATTTTCGACACCTAAATCTAAAATTGTTTCCTCTTTAGAAACATGCTTCTGCAGAAAATCTAAGGTTATTTTAAATCGTCTGTTGGGGAAAGTTTTTTCGTACATAAAGATAGATTGCTCAAAGAGCGAGAAAATTTAGTATTTATATACGATTGCATTAATGTTCATTCCAGCACCTACCGAAGCAAAAATTACAACATCGCCTTTGCTAATACTGTGATTTTCCAATTGTCCTTTTACAAGCATATCGTACAAAGTAGGAACGGTCGCAACGCTGCTGTTTCCTAATTGGCCGATACTCATTGGCATCACTAATTCAGGAGGAGTTTTTTTGAATAATTTATAAAAACGAGAAACAATCGCTTCATCCATTTTTTCGTTTGCTTGATGGATCAAAATTTTCTTGACGTCATCAATTCCGTAGCCGCTTTTATCAAGACAATCTTTCATTGCTTGTGGCACTTGTTTTAATGCAAATTCGTAAATCTTACGACCGTACATCTTGATATATCTGGTATTATTTAAATCTTTTTTATCGTAAGATTTTCCAAAATAAATAAAATCACATTCATCCATTGTGAAAGTAGCGCTCTGGAATGATAGCAAACCAGCTTCTCCTTCTGTACCTTCTAGTATAGTTGCGCCAGCACCATCAGAATAAATCATAGAATCGCGATCATGTGGATCTACAACTCTCGATAATGTCTCTGAACCTATTACGAGACATCTTTTTGCCATTCCTGCTTTGATAAATGCATTGGCTTGCAAAACGCCTTGTATCCAACCTGGACAACCGCAAACAACGTCAAAACCAGCGCAGTTTGGGTTTTTAATTCTAAGTTTATTCTTTACTCTACTAGCAATACTTGGAACAGAGTCAGATTGATTTGATCCAAAAACTACATCACCATAATTCTGAGCAACGATAATATAATCTAAAGTCTCAGGATCTATTCCGGCGTCTTCAATTGCCTTTTCGGCGGCAAAAAACGCAATATCTGAATTGACTAATTGTGGCTCTACATAGCGTCTCTCAGAAATGCCTGTAATATCCTTAAGTTTTGAGATAATAACATCGCTCGAGTGAGGTAAAGGCGCACCCAATTCATCTAAAAATGTGTGATCAGAAAAATCAGTATTTTTGACTGTCCTTGTAGGTATATAACTTCCGGAACCTATAATTTTTATATTCATCAATATTGAGTTGTTGTAGCTAATGTATTAAAAATAACTTGTACGGTATTTGTTTTGAACTATCTTTTTCAAGGATATTGTGCAAGTTCTTGAATATTTTTTAAATCTACAATTTATTATGCGTGCCTAGCTTTATTTTCATAACATTTGCAATTGAAAGTGCGCGTGTTTTCATTTTTTCAGCGTTTTCTCCTGCGTAGTTTTCGTTAATTGTCTCATCAAAATGCTGAAGCCAAACTTCAAAATGTGCTGGACTTAATCGCGATTGATGGTCTAAGTGTCTGTGTACTTGAAGAACATTATTCTTATAGTTGCCAGTTCCTAGGATATTCTGTTCCCAAAAATCGGTAATTATCGGAATATGTGTCGAAAGATCAATTTTTGCAACTTCGGTAAAAATATATTTTATTCTATTATCAACTAAAAGCTTTTTGTAGAACGTATTCATCAGAAATAATAAATCTTCTCTAGTGGTAATGTCTTGCATGATAATTTTATTCAAAATAAACAATCCTCTCAACAAGAAGTCTTGAAGAAAGGATTGCTAGTAATTAATTATTTATAAAAAGCAATCTAGCTTTCCATATATGCTTCAATTGGAGCACAAGAACAAATTAAGTTTCTATCACCGTAAGCATCGTCAACACGACGAACTGTTGGCCAGAATTTGTTGTCCATAATGTAATCTAATGGGAAAGCAGCTTTCTCTCTAGAATATGGAAGATCCCAATTATCTGTCGTAATCATTGGCAAAGTATGAGGTGCATTTTTAAGGACGTTATTTTTGTCTTCAATAGTACATTCTTCAATTTCTTTACGAATAGAAATCATTGCATCACAGAAACGATCTAATTCTTCAAGATCTTCACTTTCTGTTGGCTCCACCATAAGTGTTCCTGCAACTGGGAAAGATACTGTTGGAGCATGGAAACCATAATCCATCAATCGTTTTGCGATATCTGTAACTTCAATTCCTTTTTCTTTAAACGGACGACATTCAAGAATCATTTCGTGAGCAGCACGACCCATTTCTCCTGAATAAAGAGTTGTGTAGTGTTTCTCTAATCTTGATTTAATGTAATTCGCATTCAAGATCGCCATTTTTGTGGATCTTGTCAACCCTTCAGTTCCCAACATTGTAATGTATCCGTAAGAGATAAGACATACCAATGCAGATCCCCAAGGTGCAGCAGAAATTGCGGTAATAGCATTTTTACCACCTGTAGGAATTAATGGATTTGTAGGCAAGAACTGAACTAAGTGTTTTGCAACACAGATAGGTCCAACTCCTGGTCCACCACCTCCGTGAGGAATAGCGAATGTTTTGTGCAAGTTCAGGTGACAAACGTCTGCTCCAATTGTTGCAGGATTTGTAAGTCCTACTTGAGCATTCATATTTGCACCATCCATATAAACTTGTCCTCCATTGTCATGGATAATTTGTGTAATTTCTCTAATCGCAGATTCAAAAACTCCGTGAGTAGAAGGATATGTTACCATTAGACAAGCAAGATTGTCTTTGTGTAAAAGTGCTTTTTGACGTAAATCTTCTACATCAATGTTTCCATCTTCGGTAGTTTTTGTTACAACCACTTTCATTCCAGCCATTGTAGCTGTCGCAGGATTTGTACCGTGCGCAGATGCAGGAATTAAAGCGATATTTCTGTGGTGATCACCATTTGCTTGGTGATAAGCACGAATTACCATAAGTCCGCTGTATTCTCCTTGTGCTCCTGAATTAGGTTGCAAAGTAGTTCCGGCAAATCCTGTGATAACATTTAATTGATGCTCTAATTTAGAAAGCATTTCGTGGTATCCAGCCGCTTGCTCAACAGGAGCAAATGGGTGAATATTATTCCAATTAGGAAAGCTTAAAGGCAACATTTCTGCTGCAGCGTTCAATTTCATTGTACATGATCCAAGAGAGATCATCGAATGATTTAAAGCTAAATCTTTACGCTCTAATCTTTTGATATAACGCATCAAAGCAGTTTCAGAACGGTATTTTTTAAATACATCGTGCTGCAAGAATTGGCTGCTTCTTGTAATACGCTCAGGGAAGTTTTGTTCTTTGTCGAACTCACTTACTTTGATTGTTCCTTTTAAAGTTGCTTCAGAGAAAATTGCAAGAATTTCGTTTACGTCTTTTAGAGATGTAGTTTCATTAAAAGCAATTACTACAGTTTCAGCATCTGGATAATAGAAATTTACTTCTTTCTCTTCTGCTAACTTCTGAATCGCTGCTGCATCTGTTTTTAATACAATTGTATCAAAGAAAGCAGTATTTGTTTGGTAAATTCCAATTTCGTTCAGTTTGTTTGCAGTTGTAACTGCAGCTGCGTGAACTCTATCAGCAATATTTATCAATCCGTCAGCACCATGATATACTGCGTACATTCCTGCCATAACAGCTAGAAGTACTTGAGCAGTACAAATGTTTGAAGTTGCTTTTTCGCGTTTGATATGTTGCTCACGTGTTTGAAGCGCCATACGAAGTGCACGATTTCCGTTAGTATCAATAGTAACACCGATGATACGTCCTGGCATACTTCTTTTATATTCGTCTTTTGTTGCAAAAAATGCTGCGTGAGGACCTCCATAACCTAATGGAATTCCAAAACGCTGTGTAGTTCCTACAACAACATCAGCACCCATTTCTCCTGGAGAAACAAGTTTTGTTAGACTCAAAATATCTGCAGCAACTGCTACTTTTATATTTTTAGCTTTAGCTTCAGAAATAAATGATGCATAGTCATGAACTTGACCATATTTTCCAGGATATTGCAATACCGCTGCAAAATAATCATCAGAGAAATCAAAGTTTTCGTGATTTCCTACAACAAGTTCAACACCAATTGGTTCTGATCTAGTTTGTAATACTGATAAAGTTTGTGGTAAAATTTCTTCCGAAACAAAAAGTTTGTTTACGTTATTTTTCTTTTGCTCACGTGTTCTTACGTCAAAAAGTAATCCCATCGCTTCAGCTACAGCTGTACTTTCGTCCAATAACGAAGCATTTGCGATTTCCATTCCTGTAAGTTCAATAACGGTAGTTTGAAAGTTTAATAAAGCTTCCAGACGACCTTGAGCAATTTCTGCCTGATAAGGTGTGTAGGCTGTGTACCATCCCGGGTTTTCGAAAATATTTCGTTGAATAGCCGCCGGCACTACTGCTGCGTGATATCCTAATCCGATATAAGATTTGAAAACTTTGTTTTTGTTACCTAATTGTTGAATGTGATTTAAATATTCGTACTCCGTCATTTCCGGCTCTAGGTCCAAAGGTGCCTTGAGTCTGATGTCATCAGGAAGTGTTTCATATACTAATTGTTCCAATGAATCCACTCCCACAGTTTTGAGCATGTGCTGCAAATCTGTTTCTCT